>NZ_JBEZBE010000006.1:0-121674 GCF_040646935.1 Streptomyces sp. NPDC044984 | reverse complement strand
GGGCGCCGCGTGTCGAACACAGCCCGCGCGTACTCCTCCGTCTGCAACAACCCCGGAACGGCCTGGTTGGCATACACATGCAGCTCAACCGCCTCCGCCTCCAACTTCGCCGCATCCCGGAAGAACGCGGGGTACCGAGCCCGAGCCACCTCCTCCTTCAACGCCGCCAACAGCCCGCCGGCCTCCAGCACCGCGTCCGCCCGCTCGATGAACTCCGGCTTCGGAATGCGCCGCCCCAACTCCACCGACGCGACCATGTCCTCGCCGTAACTGAGCTTCGCACCCAACTCCGCCCGCGTCAGCCCCCTGCTCGTCCGCAGCAGCCGCAACTGCTGCCCGAAGCACCGCAGGATGCCCGTCTCGCTCTCACCGTGAGCCGTAGTCACCGGCGACCTCACCTCACCCACCCGCACGGTGGCGCCCACCCCTCAACTCACCGCAGGCACCACACCCGACCGTCACTCACAGCTCACTCTAAGGACACGCACCGTAGCTCTCGCGCCACTTGGCCCCGCTTCCCCCGTACCGGGTACAAGCGCCCGCGGCTCCCTCGTACAGCACCCACCTGTACACCCGCGTCGGCTCGTCTCACCATCACTCCAGGAACACCGTGCCGTTACTTGGAGGGTGTCTCACGTGGCAGGTTTCGCGAACTTCCCGGAGCAGGTCAGGGCGGCGGCCACGGCCGGGCCTCGGCTCTGCCGGTCCTCGCGGACCACGTACGGGATCTTGAGGGCACGAGCAGCCCGTGGCAGGCTCACGCCGCATGATCGATGAGTTCGCGAAGGACAACCTGCACGGGAGACTGCGCCGGGACCGCGAGGCGCTGCTCTGGAAACTCGACGGCTTGTCCGAATACGACGCCCGCCGGCCTCTGACGGCGACCGGGACCAACCTCCTCGGCCTGGTCAAACACGTGGCCGCCGTCGAGGCCAGGTACTTCGGCGAGGTCTTCGACCGCCCGTCCCCGGAACCGCTGCCCCGGTGGCAGGACTCCGACGGCAGCGATCTGTGGGCGACCGAGGACGAGACCCTCGACCAGATCACCGGGTTCTACCGGCGCACGTGGGAACACTCGGACGCGACGATCAACGAGCTTCCCCTCGACGCCCCCGGCCACGTGCCGTGGTGGCCGGAGCCGTACTCCAACACGAACCTGTTCGCCGTCATGGTCCATGTCCTCGGCGAGTCCATCCGGCACGCCGGGCACGCCGACATCCTGCGCGAGGGCCTCGACGGCCGGACCGGGCTGCGCGCCGAACACGAGACGCGGATCGACGAGGAAGCCCGTGCGGCCCACTGCGCGAAGATCGAGCAGGCCGCCAGGTCGGCCGCACCGATCAAGGCTTCCTGACGGTTTCGAAGTGATCTGCGGCTGCGGTGGAGGAAGATCATGCTGTGAGAGCACACTGAGCCGCACAAGCGAACGGAGTCCGCGTCGATGGCAAGCACCCCTGGCGCATTTCAGTCGATCACGTTCGCGGCCTGGCGTGACCGTCTTCCTGGACAGGACCGCGCCTCCGATCGGTACTACGTCACGCTGGCGGAACTCCTTGTGCGCCTCGGGAGCTTCGGGCTCGGCCTCACCTGGAAGGTGCGGATCGACGACGCTCGACCGGTCACCGGGTTCGCCGAGATCGAGAAGGCTTCCTCCGGTACCGGGATCGGCACCCTGGAGCTACTGGCCCTGGTCGCGCCGGATCTTCAGTTCGTCGACGCGGACTTCGCGGGGTACGCGGGCGATGAGCTGAAGGTGGTGCTGCGGGAGTTCGACAGCACGAGTTGGGACCTCTGCGCCGCGGATGCCTCGGTGGTTCGGGAGATCCGCCGGCACTTCCCGGACGCGGTACCGACTTCTGAGGACGTTCTCCAGCGGATCCCCTGGCCGACCGACCGGCGCGAGACCTGATCCAGCGCTCTCACTCACCTTGAACGGGTGATGTCGTCCCGTCCCGGCTCGGCTGACAACCAGCTGCTGCGTGCGCTGTCCCCGGGCGGTGTGATGCGATGGTCAGCCTGCCGGTGCCATGCCGTGGCGGCCGGCGACGGTGTCCGCGCGGGCAGGGGTGCGGCCGGGCTGATCGTCACCCGGGTGGGCCGTACCCGTTCCCGGCCGGGTCCACGACAAGATCGAGGAGTCGGACCCGAGTACTAGGACCAAAGGCCGGTGGCGGTTCCGGCCGCGGGGGCAGGTGGGCCGGGACGGTGCGTCCGTACGGTGGAGGTATGCCTGAGACTGTACCGACGAGGTCGTTCGACCTCGATGCCTACCTGAAGCGGATCGGGTGGGAGGGCGAGCGGCGGGCCGACCTCGCGACGCTGCGGGGCGTCCACACGGCCCACGCGCTGACCGTCCCGTTCGAGAACCTGGATCCCGTGCGGGGTGTGGTCCCCTCCCTCGACCCGGCCGACCTGGCGGCCAAGCTCGTGCACGGTCGCCGTGGGGGCTACTGCTACGAGCACAACACGCTGTTCGCGGGCGCCCTGGAGGCGCTGGGCTTCCGGGTGACCCTGCTGACCGCGCGGGTCGTGGTCGGCACCGACCGCTTCGAGAGCCGCCCGCGCACGCACATGGCGCTGCTCGTCGAGGTCCCCGGCGAGCAGCGGCCCCACCTCGCGGATGTGGGATTCGGCACGGTCGGCGCCCTGCTGGAGCCGGTGCCGCTGGTGGTCGGCACGGAGTTCCACGACGCGGGCCGCCGCCACCGGCTGGTGCACGCACCGCATGACGGTCCGCTGGAGATGTGGGTGCTGGAGGCGTACGGCACGACCGGAACAGGCGGGGCGGACGGCTGGGAGGCGCAGTACGTCTTCACGGTGGAGCCCTTCGAGCAGCCCGACTTCGAGGTCGTCAACTGGCACATCGCCACCCATCCCCGCTCCCCGTTCAGCCGCCGTCCCTACGTCCAGCGCCTCACCCCCGGTCGCCACCTGCTCCTCGACGGCCGCCGCCTCACCGAGACCCGCGCCGACGGCACGGTCTCGAAGCGGGAGTTGACCGACGAGGGGGAGGCACGGCGCCTCCTTGACGAGGAGTTCGGGATCGACGTACCGGATGGCGTCCGGCTGCTGGGCTAGCCGCGCGCTTTCACGAGGCGGGGTGTCCGAGGCTCGATCGAACAAGCGGAGCGTGCTTCCGGCCCGCGACGACGGGACGTGTCGAGGGGCCTGTCGGCCGCACGGGAAGAAGCACTTTCCAGGTGAAACACCGTATCGGGTCGTACCCGCGTGTCCGCATCGCGGGCGGCGGCCGGGCGGTGGTCTCCCAGGCCGGAGGCGTGCTGCTGGTCCAGCCCGTCCGCGGAGCCGCTGAGACGTCGTTCCCTCCGGTGCTGACGGCCCCCGCCAGGGGCTGCCCGGCCATCCGTCGGTCACGGGTGGGACGAGCCCGCACGGCTCGGCTGAGACCGGGCGCTCGGCTCTCCGGCCGTACACGTCCTGGCCGGCGCGGAGGCCCGCACGTGTCCTCAGCCGGCCTCCCGCACGCGTGCGGCGGTCCGCCCGGCGAGCTCGCGGACGTCCTTGGCGGCGTTCTCCGAGAGTTCGCCGAGTACGGCGTCGGCGGCGGTGAGGAGGGCACGGGCCTCCTCGGGGCGGTCCGCGTCGGCCAGGGCGAGGGTGAGCCGGTAGTGCTCCTCGGCGATGAAGCGGCCGAGGTTGACCCGCTGCCAGTGGCGCAGTGAGTCGTCGTCCGGGGTGGCGAGGGCGTCGCGCACGGCGGCCAGGCTGTCCACCGCCTGCGGCAGCCGGCCCGCCTCCCGCTCCAGGCGGGCGAGGGTGCGCCGGGCCGAGGCCCGGTCCCACGCCGTCTCCTGGAGGGCGGCGTGCAAGCGCTGGGCGCGCAGCGCCTGGGGAAGGTCGCCGAGTTCCTCGAAGTCCTGGGCGAGCGCGCTCAGCGGAGCCGTGGTCAGGGCGCCGGGCGCCCCGGGGCGGCGGAGTCTGCTCTGGTCCATGACGATGCCGTCGAGTTCGCGGATCAGCGTCACCCGCGCGAGGTCCGTCATCCCCTGGTCCCGCGCCAGGTCGGTCCAGGTGGAGACCGGCTCGTCCGCCGGGTCCGTCCCGAACATCGACTCGTCGAGCTCCCGCGCCCACTGCCGCAACTCGTCCGCGCTCGCACCCGGCTCCGGCATGCCGCCCAGGCCGCACGCCGTGTCGAAGTCCGTCTCCCGGACCTCGAGCAGCAGCGGCAGGTCTCCGGTGTCCCCGTGCAGCCCGACCAGTACGGCCGCGAGCCGCAGTTCGTCCGTCATCGAGGACCGGGTCTCGTGCCGCAGCAGGTGCCGCAGCAGCTCCAGGTCGCCCTGGGCGCGGTCGAACTGCGCGGCCCGCAGGGTGATCCGGCGCCGGACCGGGTCCTCGGCGACCTCACACCATGCCGTGGGGTCGCCCTCGCGCAGGCGGGCGAGATCGGCGCGGCCCGCCGCGAGCACGGGCTCCCACAGCGGGGGACCGTCCGGGCCCAACAGGTCGTACGCGCACCCCTCGTCCGCGTTGAGCAGCACGAAGTCCGGCTCGGTGCGCAGCAGGGCGGCACGCAGTCCGCCCACCAGCTCGACCGGGGAGCGTTCCGGGAAGCCCAGCGCCGCGCGGAGCTCGGCCCGCTCCTCGTCGATTCCGTAGTACTCACGGATCTCGTCCTCGGTCTCCGCGACGCACGCCAGGATCTTCTCCTCGCCGTCGTCCGGCGACAGACGCGTGTAGCCGCGCCAGCCGGGCAGGCCGATCACGAGCTCCAGGGCCTCGTCGACGCTGGAGCCGATGATCCCCGCGGTGCCCTCCGAGTCGGCGTAGAGCACCGAGCCGTCCGCGCACACGAAGTACGTGCCGCCGGTGTCGTCCCCGGCCACCGTCTCCAGCGGCCCGCCCGAGGCGAGGCGGACTTCCTCGACATGGCCGTGGGCGGCGCGGTCCAGGTCGAAGTCGAAGGGGAAGGCGGCCAGTTCGGCCAGGCGGCGGTCCTGCCGCAGCAGCCGTAGCGCGTGATCGGTCATGTCACGGAAAGTAACACCGTCTGAGGCCGGCACCGCCTTCACGGCAAGGGCGGCCGACGCGCGCAGGGCGCGGCCTCGAACGCCGGCCTATGGGCCGCCCTGGACGATTCCGGCGTAGACCCGCAGGTCAGGGTGGACGGTCGGCACCTTCCACCGACGCAAGGCGTCCATGGCGCCGTACGGCCAGGCAGCCTCGTCCTGGTCGGCGACGAAACGCACGACACGCTGCCGCACGGTGCTCAGGTCGCCGAAGGACCGCGGTGGTTCGGCGGGATCGCCCGGGAATACCAGCGTGAACAGCGTGTCCGTTATGTAGTACCGGTCGTAGAACCCTTCGACGCCCGTACGGTCGGCCAGACCGGCCAGCAGGGCATCGACCGTCCGGAGCGTCGTGGCCTCGGGCGTCCCGGCCAGGGCCATCGCCGCGAGGCCGCTGTAGGAGCCGCTCAGGAACGACATCGTCCCGGTCTTCTCGGGCGGCCGGGCGACGACCTGCGTCAGTACGTCGACGACGGCCGGGCCGACGATGCCGAACCGCGTCAACGCGAAGGCGGAGGCCCAGCGCAGCTCGACGATCGGGCTCTCCAGGTAGGGCTCGACGAAGGGGACGGTCGCCGGATCGCCGAGCAGGCCGAGGGCGACCACTCCCGTCGCCGCGGCGCCGGGCGAGACCTCATCGGCGACGAACGCCTTCAACAGCGGAACCGACGTCGCCGCGGACTCGGGGAACCACGCCAGCAGGTTCGCCGTCGCAGCCCGCAGTTCAAGGCTGCCGGAGGTCAGCAGGGTGGCGAGCGCGGGGAGCGCTTCCCGGACGGCGTCGTAGGAACGCACCACCGCTTCGGCGTCGATGAACGCTTGCGCGCAGCTCTCCTCGCGCTGTCCGCGCTGCTCGTCGTCCGCCGCTTCGGCGATCCACCGGGCCCAGTCGTCTGCTTCACCGCGCAGCTCCGCCAGGTAGGCGCGGTCTTCCCGAGGGTCGTAGCCGTTCGGCAGATGGTTGTTGTCCAGCCCGATCGCGATGGCGGCCAGCAGTCCGACGCACCCGTGCCTGTCGGCCGACCTCGGGTCGAGTGCCATCCGCACGAGGAACGGAACGGTGTACGCCGCGGCCTGCGATCGCGTGCCCTGGTGCACGATGTGGTTCGCGAGCCGCGCACCCGGCGAGTACTGGCCCTCCCGCGTGCCCGCCTGCATCGCCCGGAGGTGTCCGGGGACGTCGTCGGCCATGCCGTAGGCGTGCCGCAGCTGGGCCCAGGGCACGTCGTCCAGGCCGGCGAGGGGGTCGTCATCCGTCACAGCGAGATCCTGGCACACCAGGATTCCTGTTCCGTCCTGCGGTTCGACGTCCGATCAGGCGAGGGGCATGCGCTCACCCGCGCCCCGGGGCCGGGGATGACCCTGCTCGCAAGTCGGTGAGGCGGCGTACTCGGACGCAACCGCGCCCTCGGTACAGGACCCGAGCCGGACAGCCGAGCGCTCCTGACGCCTCACCAACTCAGTACATACCCCGGCACCTTGTCCGGTGACGGAAGTGGTTCACTTGCTGCCGGTTCCCGTGCCGGGATCGCCCGCCCGCATACCGAAGGAAGCCGTTGCGATGACTGCGCCCGCTCCCCTGCCGCCCCTTCCCTCCCAGCCGCCGACTCCCGCCACCGGTCGTCGCGCTCCCTCCCGGTGGATCGTGCCGTGCGTGGCGGCCGTCGTCGCCGCCGGTGCGGGCATGGGCATCGGCTGGCTCCTGTGGTCCGGCCCGGACAGCGCGGCGTCCGGAACCGGCGTCAACAACGCTGCAGCCGATGCGGCGGGTGCCTGCCAGGCGTGGAAGCGTGTTCCGTCGCTCGACTCGATATACAACAACGACGACAGCGACAACAGGACGGCCCACTACGACCGAGCCATCGGTGCTGCCACTCTGGCCCAGTCCGCGGCCCTGCTGGACAGCCGCTACGACGCTCTCGGCAAGGCCTTCCAGAACGTCAGCGTGCGCCTGCAGTCCTTCGACATGAAGGGCGCCGAAGCGAAGGCGGCCCACGAGAAGGTGACCACCCTCTGCGCCGAGTTGGACGACTGAGAACCGAACATCACCCGCCCACCCCGCCGGTGGCGGACCGGCGCGCTTCCAGGTTCCTCGACGTCCACGGCGCCCTCGTCGCAGCCGACCGTACCGGCGGTCAGGGCGGCCATCCCCGCGCGGCCGAGGACCGGGGCCGGCGCGGCCTCGGAATCCGTCCGGCCGGGGATTCCGGAACGCCGGTGGGCGGGCGGCGTCGCGGGGGAGGATGGCCGGCATGACGGTTGAAGGCTCCTCCATCGACTCCACCAGGCCCAGCATCGCCCGCGTCTACGACTACCTGCTCGGCGGCAAGGACAACTACGCCGTGGACCGGGAGGTCGGCGACGTGTTCTTCCGGGACCTCCCCGGTTCGGTGGCCATCGCCTTCGCCAACCGCGCGGCCCTGACGCGGGCGGTCGCGCAGATCGTGACGACCACCGGTGTACGGCAGTTCATCGACCTGGGCAGTGGTCTGCCGACCGCCGACAACGTCCACCAGGTCGCGCAGCGGCACGCCCCGGAGTCCCGGGTCGTGTACGTCGACAACGACCCCCAGGTGCTGGTCCACGGCTGCGCGCTGCTGGAGCAGAACGACCGGACCCGGGTCGTCCGGGCCGACGTACGCGACCCCGAGGGCGTCCGCACCCACCCGGACACCCTGGAACTGATCGACTTCGACCGCCCCGTCGCCGTCGTCCTCAGCGCCATCCTCCACCACGTCAACGACGAGGAGGACCCGGCCGGGATCGTCCGCCACTGGCGTGACCACGTGCCCTCCGGGAGCCACTTCTTCGTCAGCCACTTCCGTTCCGGCGACAACCCGGAGACCGCGGAGGCCGAGCGGGTCCTCCAGGAGACCTTCGGCCGCGGCCGGTGGCGCACCGACGAGGAGATCGCCGCCCTGCTGGAGGGCCTGGAGATCCTCGATCCCGGGATCGTTCCCGCGCCCCTGTGGCGTCCCGACCCGGTCCGCGGCAACCCGTGGGGCGCCGGCGGTGCGGAACGGGAGCTCAGCGTCTGGGAACGCCTCATCGTCGCCGGGCTGGCCCGGAAGGCGTAGCGGCCCCGGCAGGCGACGTCCGGCCGCACCACGCGCCCCGGCAGCACCAGGACCCCGCTCCCGCCCGCCCGTTGAGGCGGCCGCGCCACCCGTTCCCACCATGCGGACGCCTGACGGGACGTCCCGACCGTGCGGCGCGGAGACCGTCGGCCCGCACGCGGGTCACGGCTCGACGGTACTCGTAGCGGCCGTCGCCGAGTGGCTGTGACCAGCACCTCCACAGGGGTCCTACGCGACCCTGACCACGTACTTGCCCTGGACGCCGCCCGCCTCCAGCGCCCGGTGTGCCGCCGCGGTCTCCTCCAGGGGGAAGACGGTGTCCACCGCGGGGCTCAGCTTGCCCTCGACCACGTGGCGGGCGAGGTCGTCGAAGTCCGCCCGCGTGGGGTTGCCGCTGAAGAAGCGCACCCGGCCACGCCCGTGGACCGCGCTGGCCGCGAGGTAGCCGAGCGACGCAGCGGGCCGCTTCAGGTCGAAGGCGATGGTGACCATGCGCCCGCCGGGACTCAGCAGGCGGCGCAAGGCCCGCAGGTCGGTGCCCACGGTGTCCAGGACCACGTCGAAGCGGCCCAGTTCCGCCAACCGGACGCCCCGGTGGTCGACGGCCCGGTGCGCGCCGAGCCCGCGCACGAAGTCGAGGTTGGCCGCACGGGCGAGGGCCGTGACCTCGGCGCCGTACGCGCGTCCGAGCTGGACGGCGGCGTTCCCGACGCCGCCCGCCGCGCCCCGGACGAGGAGTCGCTCGCCGGGGCGCAGCCCGGCCTTGTCCCGCAGGGCGGTGACGGCCGTGGTGGCCACCGGCAGCGCGGCGGCGGCCACCAGGTCAAGCCCGTCGGGGACCAGGCCGATCCGCTCGGCGGGCACGGTCACGTACTCGGCGGCGCTGCCGAACCCGGCGGTGCGGCCCAGGACCCCCCACACGCGGTCGCCGGCCGCGAGCCGTGTGACGCCGGCACCCGGTGCGGCGACCTCGCCGGTGAAGTCCAGGCCGACGCGCTGGGGGAACCTCCGGCCGGTCACGAGGCGGAGACGGCCGGCCCGGGCCGCCAGTTCGCCGCCGTTGACGCTGAACGCGCGCACCTTCACCAGCACCTCGCCGGCGGCCGGCTCGGGGCGCGGCACGCGGCCCAGGTACAGCACGTCGGGGCCGCCGTAGCGGTCGTGGAGCACGGCTTTCATCATGCGGTCGTTCATCGTCCTGCCTTTGCCACCGGTCGTCTTACGGGGAACCGGCACCGACGGTAGGCTCCAAGCGGACGCGATCGTCCGTTTGGAGCCGAAGCGAGAGGCAGTGATGGTGGAATCCTCTCGGATCGCCGCCCGGGACGGGCTGCGGGCCGACGCCCGGCGCAACCGGGAGCGCGTCCTCGCGGCCGCCCGTGCGGTCTTCGCGGAGCACGGGATCGACGCCCCGATGGCGGCCGTGGCGCGTCGGGCCGGAGTCGGCGTGGCGACGCTGTACCGGCACTTCCCGACCCGGGACGCCCTGGTGCGGGGCGCGTTCGCGCAGCAGACGGAGACCTGTGTGCGGGCGCTCACCGAGGCTCTGGCCGCCCCCGACCCGTGGCAGGGCTTCCAGCAGCTGGTCGAGACGGTCTGCGCTCTGCAACGGGAGGAACGCGGGTTCCCGGCCGCGTTCGTCGCGGCCTTCCCGGAAAGCACGTCGCAGCACGCGGGGTCCCGGCGACGAGTCGAGCGGGACTTCACGGCCCTGGTGCGCAGGGCTCAGGCGTCGGGCGCGCTGCGGGCCGACTTCCACCCTTCCGACCTCGCCGTGGTCCTGTTGGCACACTGCGCCCTGGTGACCGCCCTGCCGAATGACGGCGCGGCGTCCCGGCGCCTGGTGGCCTACCTGCTCCAGTCGTTCCGCGCCGACACGGCCAACGGGCCGCTGCCTCCGCCGAGTACGCTGACGCTGCGCAGTCTCCCGATCGCCGCCGGCGGCTCCCAGCGGCAGCGGGTCCCCCGAGCCTGACCTGACCCGGTACGAGGCGCAACGGGACTGACCGGTCCGGCGGCGGCCGCCACCGCCCACCACCCGGTCGAGGGTCACAGCGGGCCCAGCGCCTCTCCCGGTACGGCTGCCGGCTCGAGGGTTTCGAGCACGGTGAGCAGTTGCCGCTCCTCGTAGCGGAAGTGGTTCTCCATGATCGCGGCAATGCCTTCGAGATGCTGGTCGAGTTCCTCGGGCGGTGCGGCCCGGTCGACAGCGTTGCGCAGGCTGCCCAGCAGGTGGGCGATCATCGAGTGATCCTGCTCGAGCGAGCGCAGCACCGGGCGCAGCTCCGGGTGTGCGGCTGCGACGGCCGGGAACAGGGTGCGGTCTTCGCCCCGGTGGTGGCCGTCGAGAGCCGCGCAGAAGCCGTGGCAGTACAGCAGCAGTTCACGGGTGGCCGCCTCACCGGGGGTGCCGTCGGCAAGGGACGCGCGGGTCACGGACAGCGCTTCTCGCAGTCGGCCGTGCACCCGGCGGAGTTCTTGGCTCCAGGCGACGAGCCTGTTCGTCTCGCGCTCAGTCACGCGAGAGCGAAGGGTGCGACGAGTGCATCGTCGGCCTCCTTCGATCCGGCGCCTCCATGCCTGACACGGTCTGCCACCAGCACGCGACGCTCCCGCACACTACCCTGCCCGCTGCCGCCGGCACCACGGCTGTCCCCACGCCGAGCGTGGCCCGCCCCGCACAACCGGTCGTTTCGGAATTCGGAATGAGGTCCGCAGGCGGCGGAGACATGCGAGGCCGCGGGCCGGCGTGGCGCAGTTCGGTCAGCAGGGCGGCACGGACCACGAACGGGTCCTCGGCCACCCGTGCCCGGAGCCCTCCCGTCCCCCCGCACCCGCGGGGACGGTCCGGGGCCGGCCGGCACTCCCGAGCCGGTCGGCTAGCTCGGGCGGACCGCGGCCTCGATGTGGGCGAGCTGGGCGGCGAGGATCTCCTCGAACGCGGCACGGCGATCCGCTCCGAGGGGACGGACGTCGCGGGCGAAGTGGGCCAGGGCCGGGAAGCGTTCGGGGTCGGCGCCCAGGACCGCGACGCGGAACAGCTCCATGGCCTGTTCGTACTCTCCGGGGGCGACGGTGCTGACCCCGGCCTCGGAGGCGATCAGCGCGGCGATGAGGACCGCCAACCGGTGGTAGCGCACCGGGATCTCCTCGTCGGGCAGTCCCGACGCGCGCAGGGCCAGCAGCACCTCTTCCATGACCAGCCGGGAACCGGTGCCGGACGAGGCGTAACGCCCCCAGACCGCGGCGAGCTGGGGCTGCCGGCCGAAGGCCTCCCTCATGCACAGGGCCAGGGCGGTGATGCGCTGCTTCCAGTCGCCCTCGGGACGGTAGCCGTCCATCGCGGCCAGGAGGATCCGGTCGGCGACCGCGCGCAGCAGTTCGGTCTTGCTGCGGAAGTGCCGGTAGAGGCTGGAGGAATCCGTCCCGAGGACCGCGGCCAGCTTGCGCACGCTGAACGAATCCGCGTCGCTCGTGCGCAGCAGCTCTGCCGCCGCGTCCAGGATCTCTTCGGTCGTCCAACGCCTTCGACCTGCCATCTCGCTCCTCTCACCGGATCTCAGCCTACCTGTGCACTTGGTGATGCACGCACCGCGTGCATAATGAGGGCATGAGTGTGCCGGGCGGGTCGGCATGCCACTCGTGCCCGGTCGTCCGGGTCAGGCGACCGGTGCGGAGCTCACCCCGGGCGACACGAAAGGACGCATGACGTGAAGAACCCACTGGATTGCGCGGCGCTGGACGCCGCCCTCGAGAACGTCCACCGCGCCGGGATGCCGGGCCTGTTCGCCGAGGTGCGCGACGGCGACCGGGTCTGGCGCGGCGCCGCCGGGGTCGCCGATGTCGCCACCGGCCGCCCCGTCACCGCCGGCATGCGGCACCGCGTCGGCAGCATCACCAAGACCTTCACCGCCGCCGCGGTGCTGCAGCAGGTCGAGAGCGGTCGGATCGGGCTCGACGCACCGATCGGCCGGTACCTTCCGGCGCTGGTTCCCGGAGAACGCGGTGACGCGATCACGGTCCGGATGCTGATCAACCACACCAGCGGCCTCGCCGAGTACCTCCCGTACGCCTACCCCTCCCTCAAGGCGTACCCCGTCCTCGCGGACACCGGACCCCAGAGCCTGGACGACCACCGGTTCACGCGGTTCGACCCCACCGAACTGATCGAGATGGGGGTCACCGCACCCGCCGTCGGCGCCCCGGGCGGCACTCCGGGCGTGTACTCGAACACCAACTACCTGCTCCTGGTCCAACTCCTGGAACAGGTGACCGGCACCACCGCCGAGCACTGCATCACCCGGAACGTCATCGAACGCGCCGGGCTCCAGAACACCGAGCTGCCCACCGGACCGTACGTCGACGGGCCGCACTCGCGGCTCTACGAGGCGTGGTTCGGCATGATCGACCCACCGCGCGACTACAGCGTCTACGACATGTCCTGGGTGGGGCCGTCGGCCTCGCTGATATCGACCGTCTCGGACCTCAACCGCTTCTTCGGCATGCTGCTGGCCGGGGAGATCGTCAGCCCGTCGTCGCTGGCACAGATGCGGCGCACCGTCCCGGTCGTCTCCCAGGAGGGGAGGACGATCGACTACGGCCTCGGGCTGCACCCGATGGAGAGTCCCGGTCAGGGCACCTTCTGGGGCCACGGCGGCACGGTCTGGGGCGGTGGAGCGCTGGCCATGATCCGGGCCGACGGCAAGCGGCAGATGGCGGTCGCGGTGAACCTGCAGAGGTGGAACAGGCTCGACTCCTCCGGCAGGCCGCAGCCCCATCCCATCGACGACGCGCTCGCGGCCCTGTACCGCGTGGCGATGTACGGCTGACCGGACCGCCCGCTGCTCCCCTTCCCCTTCCTCTTCCTCCCCGTCCTCGTCTGGACCGCCCGCACCCGGGTCGCGCAGGGGGCGCAGGCCGCCGCCGGCCGGAGTGGAGGCGCGGAAACCGTAACGGCCGGGCACGGTGAGGTGCGCGTGCTCGAGCGAGGGAACGCGGGCGGCTGTCCGAGCGGCGACGGGAAGGGACGGGCCGTGCCGGAGCGGGTGGCCGGCGGGCGCCACGCGGCCTCCGACGGCCCGGACTCCTGCTCGGACGGCCCGGCCGCCCGCATCCGCACCGACCCCCGGCGCCGACGTCAGCCGTGTTGCAGACCTCTCTCGCGGACGCGCCCGCGCCCGTACAGAATCCGTCCGTACGGAACGCGCTCCTCGCCTTCCGCCCACCAAAGGCGGCACGCACCGCATCCACCCCGACCCGGCGCCCCTTCCCCCCACCCACCCCGCACTGGCGTACAGCACCCCGTCGTACAAGCGTCGCCGCTGGTGGCGGGACCGGTGCAGCCACAACGCTGAGCCCATGCACAGCTTCCCTTCCCCGCTCCCTCCCGCCCGCCCCACGGACACCGCCGAGTTCGCGATGGCCTTCACCTCCACCCCGAGAGGCGCTCGGCTGGCCCGGCTGTTCGTCTCGCACTGCCTGGACGCCTGGGGGCACCCGTACGACAGTCACGTCAACGAGACACTGAGCCTGATCACCGCCGAGCTGTGCGCCAACGCCGTCCGGCACGGACGCGTCCCCGGCCGGGACTTCCACGTCCGGCTGGCCGCCGAGGCGGACGGCGGACGGCTGCGCGTGGAGGTCTCCGACACCCGCGCGGAACGCCGGCCCGCCGCCACCACGCCCGCGGACCCCGGCGCCGAGTCCGAGTCCGGCCGCGGCCTCCTCCTCGTCACCGCCCTCGCCGACGCCTGGGGCGTCACCGACCGCCGCGGCGGCCCCGGCAAGACCGTGTGGGCGGTGGTGGGCACCGCATGCCCGGTGGGCGGTCTCCCGGCCGGGGCAGGAGGCGGAACGGGTCAGCAGAGGTAAATCTGCTCAAACGACCTGGTGAAGGGCTGCGCTCCGACGGGTCAGTAGTCGGAGAAGTTCCAGAACATGCCCACCTCGGTGTCGGAGACGACGATCAGGCCGTAGTCCTCCGAGTAGACACTGAACGGGCTGTACGCCCAGCCCGACGACGTGAAGTCGAGCGTGCCACGCACATGACCCGGCCTGTTGGCGTTGGTGTGATAGGTGGCCGCGTCCCCGTACCGCGCGAGGATCGTGCGTGCCATCGCCCGCAGTTCCTCCTCGCTCTCCGTGAAACGCTCCAGGCTGGACAGGGTGCAGCAATCATCCGTGAGGGCCAGGAGCAGATTCTCGGCGCTGGCACGGTCTATCTCCTGAAGACGCGGCGCGATGTACTCCGGGGGATGGGCGACGAAGGGATACGTGGGTGAGGCCTCACGCTCCGGGGCGTGGGCCGCGTCATCGAGACCGGCCCAGCCTCGTGGGTCCGGGACCCGCGCCATCAACGCGATGACGTCGAGAACCCAGTCCTCGTGGTGCCGCGGGCCCGTGGCGTCGTACGGGTACGCGTCCTCGAACAGGTGGCGTACCGCGGCTTCCCAGGAGGTCTGGTCGACGGACATGTGGTGCTTGCCTTTCTCTGCGAGTTCAGACGGTGCTGCCGTGGAAACGGATGGGCGTCGGCGACCTCACGCGGCCGGACACGTCAGTCTTCCTGTACCTGGATCAGCACGACGAAGCGGTCACCGTCACTACCGGCGACGAAGGTGTCCATGGTGGCGCCGGTGACACCGTCCACGCCGCCGTCGTCCCGGTTGGACCACCAGCACGCCCCGGGCCCGAGTGCGGCCACCACGCGCCGGGCGACGGCATCGGCCTCGTCCCGGTCCATGTACGCGTGCGAGGGCCACAGCAGGCTCACCGAGGCGAGTCCCCCCATCAACGCGGCGGCGTCCGGGGCGTCCCACGGCACGAGCGACGCCTCGACCTTCCCGACGGGTACCGGGTCCGAGCCGTACCGGTGCCAGTACTCCTTGTGCAGTCGGCGCACGAGGGCGTGAACCTCGGCGGCGACGGCGGAGGACAGATGCTGTGATCCGGCCGGGGCAGAACCGGATCCGGGAAGCCGTCCGGCCCTCACGTACACGCTCAGCTCATGCGCCAGCCGTCCCAAGAGCTCCGCCGGGCCGGGGTTCGTGGCGCTTCGGGTGGGCATGGTGGTGGCCCCCCTCACCTGGCATCGAACGACCAGTAGACCGCGACCTCTTCGGGTGAGACGGCGACGAAGCCGAAGTCGCCGATGAACTCGGTCAGAGGATTCCAGCCGGTGACCCCGTCTGTGAGGTCCGGTGACGGGGTTCTCCTGGCTTCGGTGACGTTGCTGTAACAGGAGATCCGGGCTCCGTACCGGTCGAGCACGGTTCGGGCGTCGGCAAGTGCCGCCCTGGTCTGCTCCTTCGTTCCGGTCGGTCCCCATTCGTACGTCATCTCAGCCAACAGGCGAGTGGCCGTCTCGGCCGTGACGGGGTACAACCGGCTTCCCAGTTCCGCCTCGGAGAGCGGGACGAAGGGGTGGCAGGGACGGTTCTTCTCCGGCTCCCCGTCGTTCTCCTCGTCCCAGTCGAGGGTGATCCATCCGCGAGGATCGTCCACCTCCCGGTTCATCACCGCCAGCGCGTCCTTCCGCCAGCCGGCAGGGGTCCTGGGGCCGGTCGCCGCGAAGGAGTACACGTCGTCGAGGAGCCGCACGACAGCGGCCTCCCACGCGGTTCGGGTCACGGTTCGCATTCTCTTTCCGGCGGAATCGGTCAGAGCGGAACCAGGTCGCACGAGCGGGATGTGTCCGGCCGAGCGGCGCGGCTCCCTGGGCACACCCCCTCCGCGCCATCACGCATCACCCTCGGTGACACGAGAACGATCGATGGCCCCGACCGTTTCGGTCGGGGCCATCGATCGAGCGATGTGTCCGAGGGGGGACTTGAACCCCCACGCCCGATAAAGGGCACTAGCACCTCAAGCTAGCGCGTCTGCCATTCCGCCACCCGGACAAGGTGTCCGTCGCCTCGGCGGGGTGTTCCCCCGCGGCGACATGGACAACCATACCAAGGTTTCGCAGTGCCTTTCACCTGCGTTTTCCGTGCCTCCGGGCGGTGGTGGTCCGGGGTGCACCGTTCGTGTCGGGGCGGTCACGCGGGTCAGGGCATGAGCTGGTACTCCGGGAAGTTGCCGGGCAGGCGTTCCCCGGCCGGGCCCCGGGTCACGGCGCGGACCAGGAGGTCGCCGCCGACGAACGCGCCGCGCCAGGACGCGCCGAAGCCGCCGAACAGCTCGTCGCGGTCGCCGCGGGAGCGCGGGACGCCGTGGCCGACCTTGAATGCGCGGATGTGCGGGGCCAGCCGGTCGTAGGTGGACCGGTCGTCCGTGGACAGCGTGGCCACCAGCGCGCCGTTGGACGCGTTCATGGCGGCCAGCAGTTCCGCCTCCGTGTCGACCAGGACGATGGTGTCGACCGGGCCGAACGGCTCCGCGTGGTGCAGCGGGGAGGACCGGGGCGGGTTCAGCAGCGTGACCGGCTGGACGTACGCCGAGGTGTCCTGGCCGGGCAGGAAGCGGGCCTCGGACGGCGTGCCCCGGTGCAGCGGGACGGCGCCGCGGTCGACGGCCTCGGCGACCTGGTCGTGGAGCTCCTTCGCCTTGGCCGCGTTGATCACCGGCCCGAAGTCCAGGCGCGGGTGGGGGTCGGTGGGGTGTTCGACGGCGAGCGGGTGGCCGACCCGGAGCGTGCGGACCGCGGGGAGGTAGGCGGCCAGGAAGTCGTCGAAGAGGCGGCGTTGGACGACGAAGCGCGGGTAGGCCGTGCAGCGCTGCTTGCCGTAGTCGAAGAGTTTGGGGATCACCGCGCTCAGGGTGTCCCAGTCCGAGTGGTTCCAGATGCCCCAGGTGTTGAGTCCTTCCTGTTCGAGGATGTGCCGCTTGCCGAGGTCGGCGACGGCCGTGGCGACGGCGGCGCCAGTGTCGCGGCCGCCGACGAAGGAGACGCAGCCGACCTCCGGCGCCCGCACCAGGGCCTCGGACAGCTCGCCCCCGCTGCCGCTGACGAGGGTGACGGGGACCCCCTCGCGGGCGGCGAGTGCCGAGGCCAGGGTGAGGCAGGCGACGCCGCCGTCGGTCGGGGTCTTGGCGATGACCGCGTTGCCCGCCAGTGCCTGTACCAGCAATGCGTGAACGAGCACGCTCATCGGGTAGTTCCAGCTCGCGATGTTGGAGACGGGTCCGTCCAACGGGGAGCGGCCGGCGAGCATGCCGTCGATGCCGTCGGCGTACCAGCGCACGCCGTCGACGGCGCGGTCGACGTCCGCCTGCGCGAGCCGCCAGGGCTTGCCGATCTCCCAGACGAGCAGCAGCGCGAGGAGTTCGCGGTGCTGGGCGAGGGCGTCGAGGGTGGCGGCGACGCGGGCCTTGCGCTCCGGCAGCGGAACGTGCCGCCAGGCGCGGTGCTGGTCGAGCGCGGCGCGCACGGCCTGCCGGGCGGTGGCCCGGTCCAGGCGCGGCGGGCCCGCGACGGGACCGCCGTCGACGGGACTGACGGCGGGCAGCGCCCTGCCGTCCGGCCGCCAGGCGGCGTTCCAGAGGTTGAGGACGCGGTCGTCCCGGAAGGCCTCGGGGGCGACGCTGAGGCAGCGCTGCCAGGCGTCGGTCCAGGAGGTGCCTGATTTGAGGGTGAGGGTGGTCGGTGGCATGCGGTTCGCTCCGCTCTCGGTGCACGGTCGAGAGAAAGTCGGGAGAAAGGGGGCTCGGCGAAAGGCGTCAGCCGTCGGCGTTCAGGACGGCGAGCACCTGCCGGGCCGTCTCCGTCGGGGTGGCGCCCACCCTGACTCCGGCCGCCTCCAGCGCTTCCCGCTTCGCCCGCGCCGTACCGGACGAGCCGGAGACGATCGCGCCGGCGTGGCCCATGGTGCGGCCCTCGGGCGCGGTGAAACCGGCGATGTAGCCGACGACGGGCTTGGTGACGTGGTCGCGGATGTAGGCCGCCGCGCGTTCCTCCGCGTCGCCGCCGATCTCGCCGATGAGGACGATCAGGTCGGTGTCGGGGTCGTCCTGGAAGGCGGCGAGGCAGTCGATGTGGGTGGTGCCGACGACGGGGTCGCCGCCGATGCCGACGCAGGTGGAGAAGCCGGTGTCCCGCAGTTCGTACATGAGCTGGTAGGTGAGGGTGCCGGACTTGGAGACCAGTCCGACGCGGCCGGGCTTGGTGATGTCGGCCGGGATGATGCCGGCGTTGGACTGGCCGGGGGTGATCAGGCCGGGGCAGTTGGGGCCGATGACGCGGGTGCCCTTGTGCCGGGCGTGGGCGAGGAAGGCGACGGAGTCGTGGACGGGGATGCCCTCGGTGATGACGACCGCGAGGCCGATGCCGGCGTCGGCGGCCTCGACGACGGCGTACTTGGCGAAGGCGGGCGGTACGAAGACGACGGTGACGTCGGCTCCCGTCGCGTCCATGCCCTCGGCTACGGAGCCGAAGACGGGGACGGCGATGGGGGTGCCTCCCAGGCCGTTCAGGCCCTGGGGGACGTCGAAGTCGACGCTGCGGCCCGCCTTGCGGGGGTTGACCCCGCCGACGACGTTCGTGCCGGCGGCGAGCATCCGCCGGGTGTGCTTCATGCCCTCGCCGCCGGTCATGCCCTGGACGAGGACCTTGCTCTCCTTGGTGAGGTGGATCGCCATGTCGTCCGGTCTCCTCAGGGTGTGGTGGCGAGGTGGGCGGCCCGGCTCGCGGCGCCGTCCATGGTGGCGACCTGCTCGACGAGCGGGTGCGCGTACGAGTCGAGGACGGCCCGGCCGCGGGCCGCGTTGTTGCCGTCGAGGCGTACGACGAGCGGTTTGGTGAGCCGTACGGTGTCCAGGGCGCGGACGATGCCGTCGGCGACCGCGTCGCAGGCGGTGATGCCGCCGAAGACGTTGACGAAGACGGACTTCACGGACGGGTCGGAGAGGACGACCGACAGACCGTCCGCCATGACCTGCGCGGAGGCGCCGCCGCCGATGTCGAGGAAGTTGGCGGGACGGGCTCCGCAGCCGGCCACCACGTCGAGGGTGGACATGACGAGTCCGGCGCCGTTGCCGATGATGCCGACCTCGCCGTCGAGCTTGACGTAGTCGAGGCCCTTCGCGGTCGCGGCGGCCTCCAGCGGGTCGTGACGGGTGCCGTCCTCGGCGCACCGGCGTGCCTGGCGGAAGACGGCGTTGTCGTCGAGGGTGACCTTGCCGTCGAGGGCCACGATCCGCCCGTCCCGGGTGCGGACGAGCGGGTTGACCTCGACGAGCAGGGCGTCCTCGCGGACGAGGACGTCCCACAGCCGGACGAGCACGTCGACCGTCTGCGGTGGCAGTCCGGCCGCCTCGGCGATGCGGGACGCCGTCACCGGGGTGACCCCCTCGGCCGGATCGACGGGAATGCGGGCGACCGCCTCCGGGCGGGTGGCGGCGACCTCCTCGATGTCCATGCCGCCCTCGGCGGAGGCGATGGCCAGGAAGCGGCCGGCGGCGCGGTCGAGGACGTAGGAGACGTAGAACTCCTCGGCGATGTCGACGGGCCGGGCCAGCATCACCGTGCCGACCGTGTGGCCCTTGATGTCCATGCCGAGGATCTGGCGTGCCGTGAGTTCGGCGGCGGCCGGGTCGGCGGCGAGCTTGACGCCGCCCGCCTTGCCCCGTCCGCCGGTCTTGACCTGCGCCTTGACGACCACTCGGCCGCCGAGCCGGCGCGCGATCTCACGGGCCCGCTTGGGCGAGTCGGTGACCTCGGCCGGCGGCACCACGATGCCGTGTTCTGCGAAGAGTTCCCTTGCCTGGTGCTCGTACAGGTCCATCTCGGCTCCTGTCTGCGAAGTCGCCGGAAGGTCCGAAAAAGGGGGCCCGGAAGGCCACGAGGCCGGCGACTGAAAAGTGCCGCGCACCCTCTGGACACCACCCATCGGATGCGGGATAACAAGCTTCATACAGTATTCGTCGACTGTATGCAATGTACCGCGAGAGCGTTCCCCGCCCCCTAGGAAAGGGACAAGGACTTCGCCATGCCCGACGACACCCAGGACGTCATCTCCGGCGGTCATCTCGTCGCCAAGGCACTCAAGGCCGAGGGCGTCGACCGCATCTACACACTGTGCGGCGGCCACATCATCGACATCTACGACGGCTGCGTCGACGAGGGCATCGAAGTCGTCGACGTACGGCACGAACAGGTCGCCGCCCATGCCGCCGACGGCTACGCGCGCATCACCGGCAGGCCCGGCTGCGCGGTCGTCACCGCCGGGCCGGGGACGACCGACGCCGTCACCGGAGTCGCCAACGCCTTCCGCGCGGAGTCCCCGATGCTGCTGATCGGTGGTCAGGGGGCGCTCACCCAGCACAAGATGGGGTCCCTTCAGGACCTGCCGCACGTCGACATGATGAACCCCATCACCAAGTTCGCGGCGACCGTGCCGGACACGGCGCGTGCGGCGGACATGGTGTCGATGGCCTTCCGCGAGTGCTACCACGGCGCCCCCGGGCCCTCCTTCCTGGAGATCCCGCGCGATGTGCTGGACGCCAAGGTGCCCGTGTCCAAGGCGCGGGTGCCGCAGCAGGGCGCGTACCGGGCCTCGACCCGGTCGGCCGGAGATCCCGAGGCGATCGAGAGGCTGGCCGATCTGCTGGTGCACGCGGAGAAGCCGGCGATCCTGCTCGGCAGCCAGGTGTGGACGACCCGGGGCACCGAGGCCGCCATCGAACTCGTCCGCACCCTCAACATCCCCGCGTACATGAACGGCGCGGGGCGCGGCACGCTCCCGCCCGGCGACCCGCACCACTTCCAGCTGTCCCGCCGGTACGCCTTCTCGAACGCCGACGTCATCGTGATCGTCGGTACGCCCTTCGACTTCCGCATGGGCTACGGCAAGCGCCTCTCCCCCGACGCGACCGTCGTGCAGATCGACCTCGACTACCGCACGGTCGGCAAGAACCGCGACATCGACCTCGGCGTCGTCGGTGACGCGGGGCTGGTGCTGAAGTCGGTGACCGAGGCGGCCTCCGGGCGGGTGAACGGAGGTGCGTCCAGGCGCAAGGAGTGGCTGGACGAGCTGCGGGCGGCCGAGCAGACCGCCCTGGAGAAGCGGTTGCCGCAGCTGAGGTCGGACGCCTCGCCCATCCATCCGTACCGGCTGGTCAGCGAGATCAACGACTTCCTCACCGAGGACTCGATCTACATCGGCGACGGCGGCGACATCGTCACCTTCTCCGGTCAGGTCGTGCAGCCCAAGTCGCCCGGCCACTGGATGGACCCGGGGCCGCTGGGCACCCTCGGCGTCGGTGTCCCCTTCGTGCTCGCCGCCAAGCAGGCGCGGCCCGACAAGGAGGTCGTCGCCCTCTTCGGCGACGGCGCCTTCTCCCTCACCGGCTGGGACTTCGAGACCCTGGTCCGCTACGACCTCCCCTTCGTCGGCATCGTCGGCAACAACTCCTCGATGAACCAGATCCGCTACGGCCAGGCCGCCAAGTACGGCAAGGAGCGCGAGCGGGTCGGCAACACCCTCGGCGACGTCCGGTACGACGAGTTCGCGCGGATGCTGGGCGGTCACGGCGAGGAGGTCCGGGACCCCGCCGACATCGGCCCCGCGCTGCGCCGGGCCCGCGAGTCCGGCAAGCCGTCGCTGATCAACGTCTGGGTGGACCCGGACGCGTACGCCCCCGGAACCATGAACCAGACCATGTACAAGTGAGGTGCACGCCCATGACCCCCAAGGCACTTGAGGGCATCCGCGTCCTCGACATGACGCATGTCCAGTCCGGGCCCTCCGCGACCCAGCTGCTGGCCTGGCTCGGCGCGGACGTCGTCAAACTGGAGGCGCCCACCGGTGACATCACGCGCAAGCAGCTGCGCGACCTGCCGGACGTCGACTCCCTCTACTTCACGATGCTCAACTGCAACAAGCGGAGCATCACCCTCAACACCAAGACCGAGCGCGGCAAGGAGATCCTCACCGAGCTGATCCGGCGCTCGGACGTCATGGTCGAGAACTTCGGGCCGGGCGCCATCGACCGGATGGGCTTCACCTGGGACCGCGTCAGGGAGATCAATCCACGGATCGTCTACGCCTCCATCAAGGGGTTCGGGGACGGCCCGTACACCAACTTCAAGGCGTACGAGGTCGTCGCGCAGGCCATGGGCGGGTCGATGTCGACCACCGGCTTCGAGGACGGGCCACCGCTGGCGACGGGGGCCCAGATCGGGGACTCGGGCACGGGTGTGCACGCGGTGGCGGGCATCCTCGCCGCCCTGTTCCAGCGGGAGCGCACCGGGCGCGGGCAGCGGGTGAACGTGGCCATGCAGCACGCGGTGCTCAACCTCTGCCGGGTGAAGCTGCGCGACCAGCAGCGCCTGGCCCATGGTCCACTCGCCGAATATCCCAACGAGGACTTCGGCGACGAGGTTCCCCGGTCCGGGAACGCCTCCGGCGGGGGCCAGCCGGGTTGGGCGGTGAAGTGCGCGCCGGGCGGCCCCAACGACTACGTGTACGTCATCGTGCAGCCCGTCGGCTGGAAGCCGCTGAGCGAGCTCATCGGCCGGCCGGAGCTGGCCGACGACCCCGAGTGGGCGACGCCGGAGGCCCGGCTGCCGAAGCTGAACAAGATGTTCCAGCTGATCGAGGAGTGGTCCTCGACGCTGCCCAAGTGGGAGGTGCTGGAGCGGCTGAACGCGCACAACATCCCGTGCGGGCCGATCCTGTCCACCCGGGAGATCATCGAGGACCGTTCGCTGGTCGCCAACGAGATGGTCGTCACCGTCCCGCACCCCGAGCGCGGCGAGTTCGTCACCGTCGGCAGCCCGCTGAAGCTGTCCGACTCCCCCGTCGACGTGGTGGCCTCCCCGCTGCTCGGCGAGCACAACGAAGAGGTCTACGTCGGTGAACTCGGCCTCGGGGACGAGGAGCTGCGCCTGCTCAAGTCGAACGGGGTGATCTGAGGTGATGGCCGAGGACCGGACGCTGCGGGTCCGGGCGCTGCTGGACGCGGTGCGCGCCGAGGGGCGCACCTCGCTCACCGCGCCCGAGGGCAAGGTGATCGCCGACGCGTACGGGATCGCCGTACCCGGCGAGGAGCTGGCGACCGACGTCGACGAGGCCGTGGCGTGCGCGGCCCGGTTCGGCGGGCGGCCCGTCGTCATGAAGATCGTGTCGCCGGACATCCTGCACAAGACCGACGCCGGCGGTGTGGTCGTCGGCGTGGAGGGCGCGGCGGACGTGCGGGCGGCGTTCCACCGGATCGTGGAGAACGCGCGGGCGTACGCCCCCCAGGCGCGGATCGACGGCGTGCAGGTGCAGGAGCTGCTGCCGAAGGGGCAGGAGGTCATCGTCGGCGCGGTCACCGATCCGACGTTCGGGAAGGTGGTGGCGTTCGGGCTCGGCGGGGTGCTCGTCGAGGTGCTGAAGGACGTCACGTTCCGGCTGGCGCCGGTGGACGCCGACGAGGCGCTGTCGATGCTGGACTCCATCCGGGCGGCGGAGGTCCTGCGCGGGGTGCGGGGCCGGGAGGGTGTGGACCGGTGGGCCCTCGCCGAGCAGATCCGCCGGGTGTCGCACCTGGTCGCGGACTTCCCGGAGATCGCCGAGGTGGACCTCAACCCGGTGATCGCCACCGCGGACGGGGCGGTCGCCGCCGACATCCGGGTGATCCTCTCCACCGGGGCGCCGAAGGAACGGCGGCGCTACTCGCGGGAGGAGATCCTGGCCTCCGTGCGGCGGCTGATGCAGCCGCGTTCGGTGGCGGTGATCGGCGCGTCGAACGAGTCCGGCAAGATCGGCAACTCGGTGATGCGCAACCTCGTCGACGGCGGTTTCGCCGGGGAGATCCACCCGGTGAACCCCAGGGCCGATGACATCTTGGGCCGCAAGGCGTACAAGAGTGTCACCGACGTTCCCGGTGAGGTGGATGTGGCGGTCTTCGCGATTCCCGCCCGGTTCGTGGCCGCGGCGCTGGAGGAGGTGGGGCGCAAGCGGATCCCGAACGCCGTGCTGATCCCCTCCGGGTTCGCGGAGACCGGTGAGCACGAGCTCCAGGAGGAGATCGTGGCGATCGCCGAGCGGCACGGCGTCCGGCTGCTCGGGCCCAACATCTACGGCTACTACTCGACCTGGCAGGACCTGTGCGCCACGTTCTGCACGCCGTACGACGTCAAGGGCGGGGTCGCGCTGACCAGCCAGTCGGGCGGCATCGGCATGGCGATCCTGGGCTTCGCGCGGACCACGAAGACGGGTGTGTCGGCGATCGTCGGCCTCGGCAACAAGTCGGACCTGGACGAGGACGACCTGCTGACCTGGTTCGGCGAGGACCCGCACACCGAGTGCATCGCGATGCACCTGGAGGACCTCAAGGACGGGCGCGCGTTCGTCGAGGCCGCGCGGGCGACCGTGCCGAAGAAGCCGGTCGTGGTGCTGAAGGCGGGGCGCACGGCGGCGGGCGCGAAGGCCGCGGGCTCGCACACCGGCGCGCTGGCGGGCGACGACGCCGTGTACGACGACGTCCTGCGGCAGGCGGGCGTCATCCGGGCGCCGGGTCTGAACGACATGCTGGAGTACGCGCGCGCACTGCCGGTGCTGCCTGCTCCGCGGGGCGACAACGTGGTGATCATCACCGGAGCCGGCGGCAGCGGGGTGCTGCTGTCGGACGCGGTGACGGACAACGGGCTGTCGCTGATGGAGATCCCGGCCGATCTGGACGCGGCGTTCCGGGAGTTCATCCCGCCGTTCGGGGCCGCGGGCAACCCGGTGGACATCACCGGGGGCGAGCCGCCGTCGACGTACGAGGCGACGATCCGGCTGGGTCTCGAGGACCCGCGCGTCCATGCGCTGGTGCTCGGTTACTGGCACACGATCGTCACTCCTCCCATGGTGTTCGCCGAACTCACCGCGCGGGTGGTGGCCGAGTTCCGGGAGCGCGGGATCGAGAAGCCGGTGGTGGCGTCCCTCGCGGGTGACGTGGAGGTGGAGGAGGCCTGCCAGTACCTCTTCGAACGCGGGGTCGTGGCGTATCCGTACACCACCGAGCAGCCGGTGGCCGTGCTGGGCGCCAAGTACCGGTGGGCGCGTGCCGCCGGCCTGTTGGGGGGCGGTTCATGAGGTGAGGCCGCGAGGGGCCGGCCGACGGGTGCGCGTCGGCCGGTCCCGGGGACCCGCGCGCGCACGAAAGGCATTGGACAGGGGGCGCTGGCCAGAACTTTCGACGCTAGGGGTGCAATCGACATGACAACCACCGATGTCACACGGGTCGCCGCCTACCGGGAGGTGACCGACAGGAACGGACGCGTCTACCGCGTGGGCGAGTCCGACATCGACATCATGGGGCGCAAACGCAAGTGGATGGTGATCCTGCCCTGGATCGGCATGATGGGCATCTCCTCCGCCGAGTACGCGTTCGCGTCCGCCGAGGACACGCTCCACGAGGCCCACCACTGGTCCAGCGGCAGCATCTACTGGATGATGACCGCCTGGGTGTTCTGCCAGGCCGCGGTCGCCTTTCCGGCGGGGCGGCTGCGGGAGAACGGCAAACTGCCCGCGCGCTGGGCGATGATGCTGGGTTCGGCCGGCACGCTGCTCGGCTATCTGTCGCTGGCGTTCGCGCCGCATGTCGCGCTCGCCTTCATCGGGTTCGGCGTGTTCAGCGGCATGGGCGCGGGCATGGTGTACGCGACCTGCGTCAACATGGTCGGCAAGTGGTACCCGGAGCGCAGGGGCGGCAAGACCGGCTTCGTCAACGGCGGTTTCGCCTACGGCTCGGTGCCGTTCGTCTTCATCTTCCACGGCTACATGGACGGCTCCAACTTCCGCTGGGTGCTGGTCTCGGCGGGTGTCTTCCTCGCCGCGACGGTGGCGATCGCCGGTTTCTACTTCCGGGACCCGCCGAAGAACTGGTGGCCGGCCTCCGTCGACCCGCTGAACCCGCCGGACGACCCGCGGGCCCGGCGTTCGCTGGAGAAGAACCCCCCGGCCGTCAAGCAGTACTCCCCGCTGGAGGCGTGGAGGACCGGCCGGGTGGCGCTGATGTGGTTCTGTCTGGCCTGCACCTCCGGCGTGAACATCTTCGGCATCGCCTTCCAGGTCGACATCGGTGAGGACGCGGGCTTCGCGGCCGGCATCGTGGCCACCGCGATGTCGCTGAAGGCGATCGTCAACGGCACCGGGCGCGGTGTCATCGGCTGGCTCTCCGACCTCTACGGCCGCAAGCAGTGCCTGCTCTACGTGTGCGCGATCCTGGGCCTCGCCCAGTTCGGCATCATCTGGTCGGCCGAGATCAAGAACCTGCCGCTGTTCCTGGTCTTCTCCGCCGTCTCCGGCTTCGGCGGCGGAGCCATCTTCCCGATGTTCGCGGCGCTGACGGCGGACTACTTCGGTGAGAACAACAACGCCACCAACTACGGGATGGTCTACAGCTCCAAGCTCGTCTCCGGACTGGGCGCGGGCATGGGGGCCGTGGTCGTCGGCGCCTGGGGCTACAACGGCGCCTTCACCCTGGCGGGCTGCATCTCGCTCTTCGCCGGATGCGTGGCGCTGTTCCTGCAACCACCGGGACGCTCGAAGGACAAGCGCATCACCCCCAACCCCCGCCCGCTCGGCGAGGGATGACCTGGCGAAGCCGCCCCCGCACGGACCGGGCGGCCCCTCCCGCAGCACGTGGGAGGGGCCGCCCGGTCCGTGTTCCGGGTCAGCGGCACCGCTTGCGCAGGGCCGCCATGTTGTCGTAGCTGATCTTGGCCTCGCGCAGCGACTGCGCGGGGTCGGTGGCGCTCGGGGAGTTGTCGTCCTCGACCATCGGGTTGTGGTAGTTCCGCTCGCCGACCCGCGAGAAGAACGTCGTGTAGTCGATGACGCCGGTCCCGAAGGGCACCATGTCGTAGCCCATGCCGTTGGTCGTGCTGACGACGCCGTCCTTGGCGTGGAACAGCGGGTAGCGCCTGTTGTTGCGGGCGACCAGGTCGGCCGGGTCGAAGACGCTCTTCCGGGTGGAGCCGTCGTGGGCGGTGTACGTGTGGAACTTGTACTGGGCGACGTGCGCCCAGAAGATGTCCATCTCCAGCCAGACGAGCCTGGGGTCGGTGACCTCGAGGAAGTACTCCAGCTTCCGGATGCCGGAGCTGCGGGTCGGCCGGCCCTGGTCGTCCAGCGGGCCGCCGTCGAGCAGGAAGCCGTAGGCGCTGTCGTGGTTGTGGGTGTAGAGCTTGATGCCCTCGCGGCGGGCGATCGCACCGAGGGCGTTCCACTTGTCGGCGGCCACGTCCCAGTCGGCGCGGTGGGAGCTGCCGGTGGGGTCGCCGCCGGTGCCCATGTGGTCCATGCCGATGATGTTGGCGATCTCGAGGTGCTTCTTGAAGGTGTCCAGGTCCGCGGTGGTCAGCGGCCAGGACGGCGGGATGAAGCCGTGGTTGCCCTGGGCGCGCAGCCCGTAGTCGTCGAGCCAGGAGCGCAGCAGCCTGGCGCCCTCGACGGTCTCCAGGTTGGCGCCGCCGGGGGCGTTCGCGTGCTGGCGGTAGCCGGCGAACTCCACCTGGCGGTAGCCGTGGCGGGACAGCTGCTTGAACACCTCGCGGAAGCCGGAGGGCAGGTCCGTGGCGAGCGGGTCGCGGGCGGTGGCGTCACGGACGGTGTAGAGGATGATGCCGCGCTTGTGCGGCGGGACGAGCACCTGCCCGCGCCCGTGTCCGTGGTCATGTCCGTGGTCGTGGTCTCTGTCCCGGTCGTGGGCCAGGGCGGGGGCGGCGCCGAAGACGGGGGCCGCGACGGCTCCGGCCGCCACGGCGGTGCAGGTGCTGAGGAAACGGCGCCGGTCCACACCGAGGGTGCGGCGCAGTCCCTCGTCGGGGGCGTCGGCGGCTTCGGTGCGTGAAGGGGCGGAGTACGGGGTCACGAGTGGCCTGCCTTCTCGGTCGTGGCCGGTTCCGGTCCCGCCGGGACCGGCCGTTGTCAGTGCCGTGTGTTTCACTCTCGGTAGTCGGATTTCGGCGGCCGTGCGTGGTGCGGTGTCAGCCGAGTCCGGCGAGCCGGAGCAGGAGTTGTTTCACATCGGTGGCCGCGACGCGGTCTCCGACAGCGCGGGGGGTGGAGCAGATGAGGAGCGGACCGTCGTCGTCGCTCGCGGGGAGGCGGCCGTGGCTGCCGCGAATAGGTGAGGGGTCCAGGGGCACGACCGCCATGCGGTAGCGCATGCCGAGTTTCTTGCGCGCCAGTGCGGTGGCCGCCTTGACCTTGACGTAGGGGTCGAGGGGATCCATGAAGAGTTCGACCGGGTCGTAGCCGGGTTTGCGGTGGATCTCGACGAGCTGCGCGAAGTCGGGCGCGCGGTCGTCGTCGAGCCAGTAGTAGTACGTGAACCAGGCGTCGGGTTCGGCGACGGCGACGAGTTCGCCGGCGCGCGGATGGTCGAGGTGGTGGGTCTTCTTGCCCTCGTCGTCGAGGAGCTGCTCGATGCCGGGCAGTCCGTCGAGGGCGGTGCGGGTGGCGTCGAGGTCCTCGGGGCGGCGCACGTAGACGTGGGCGAGCTGGTGGTCGGCGACCGCGAAGGCGCGGGAGGCCATCGGGTCGAGGTACTCCATGCCGTCCTGGGTGTGGACCTCGAGGAGGCCCGCGCGGCGCAGGGCGCGGTTGATGTCCACGGGCCGGTTCACGCGGGTGATGCCGTACTCGGACAGGGCGACGACGGTGCGGCCCTCGGCGCGGGCGTCGTCCAGCAGCGGAGCGAGGGCGGCGTCGAGGTCGGCGGCCGCCTTCAGGGAGCGCGGGTCGTCGGGGCCGAAGCGCTGCAGGTCGTAGTCGAGATGAGGGAGGTAGCAGAGCGTCAGGTCGGGGTGGCGGGTGCGCATGATGTGGCGGGTGGCGTCGATGATCCACCGGCTGGAGACCAGGTCGGCGCCGGGGCCCCAGAAGTGGAACAGGGGGAAGGTGCCGAACTTCTCGGTGAGTTCGTCGTGCAGGGCGGGCGGCCGGGTGTAGCAGTCGGGTTCCTTGCGGCCGTCGGCGTAGTAGACCGGGCGGGGGGTGACGGTGATGTCGGTGTCGGCGCCCATGGCGTACCACCAGCAGATGTTGGCGACGGTGTAGCCGGGGTGGGCGCGGCGGGCGGCGTCCCAGAGCTTGTCGCCGGCGACGAGGCCGTTGTGCTGCCGCCACAGCAGTACGTCGCCGAGCTCGCGGAAGTACCAGCCGTTGCCGACGATGCCGTGCTCCGCGGGCATGGTGCCGGTGAGGAAGGTGGACTGGGCGGCGCAGGTGACGGCGGGCAGGACGGTGCCGAGCGGGGCGCGGGAGCCGGACTGACCGAGCGCCTTGAGGTGGGGCATGTGGTCGAGGAGACGGGGGGTGAGGCCCACGACGTCGAGGACGAGGAGGGGGGTGGGACCGGTCATGGGAGTTCCTTCAGGCCGAGGTCCGTCAGCAGGTCGCGGGCCAGGGTGAGTTCGGCGGCGATGCCGTCGGCGAGCTGGGTGCGGCCGCGGGGGCGCAGCTCGGGCGGGAGGGCCTGCCAGGTGTAGGTCTCGACCTCGAGGTGGCGGGTGAGGGGGTGCGGGCCGCCGACGAGCCGGGTCAGGACGGACTTCAGGACGGGCAGCGTGGAGGTGAGGGGCGCGGTGGGGGCCGCGTGCAGCGGGACGTGGAAGTGGGAGCGCCAGGGAGCCGCGTCGGGCAGGGTGTCGCCGGCCAGGGCCTCGTCGAGGTCGTCGGTGCCGCGCAGTCCGGCGAGGGTGGAGGTGCGGGTCTGGTGCAGGAAGCGGGGTTCGGCGAAGGCGGCCAGGGCCTCGCGGACCTCGGGGAGGTGGGGCTGTTCGGCGTGCAGGGCGGCGGAGAGCTGGGACTTGACCACGGACACGCCGGCCCGGGTGAGGTCGTCCAGGGCGGTGTGCGGGTCTTCGAAGGAGGTGGCGAGGTGGCAGGTGTCGACGCAGATGCCGACGCGGTCGTGGGCGATCGCGGTGAGCGGGGCGATGGCGTCCCGGGTGGTCTCGACGACGCAGCCGGGTTCCGGTTCCAGGGCGACGCGGATGGAGCGCCCGGTCAGCTCCTCGAGGGCGTCGAGGCGTTCGGCGAGGGTGCGCAGGGCGGTGCGGGACGTCTCCGCCCGCTGCTCGTCGTAGGCGGTGCGCCAGGCCAGCGGCAGGGTGGAGATGCTGCCGTCGGTGACGTCGTCGGGGAGGAGTCCGGCGAGGACGCGGGCCAGGGAGGTGGTGTGCTCCAGGCGCTCGGGATCGGCCCAGTCCGGTTTGTAGACGCGGTACTTGACCTCCTCGGCGCCGAAGCCCTCGTAGGGGAAGCCGTTGAGGGTGACGACCTCCAGGCCGCGCCGGTCGAGTTCGCAGCGCAGTCCGCGCAGGGCGGCGGGGTCGGTGACGAGGGCGTGCGCGGCGTCCTTGGCGAGCCACAGGCCGATGCCGAGCCTGTCCCGGCCGAGGCGGCGGCGGACCGGCTCGCAGTGGTCGCGGAGCTGGGCGAGGACACCGTCCAGGGTTTCGGCGGGGTGCACGTTGGTGCAGTAGGCGAGGTGGACGGTGGAGCCGTCGGGGTGGCGGAAGCGCATGGCTCACGCCTCCGCGGCGGGGGCGCCGGCCGGCTGGGGCTCGTCTCTCGGTGCGCCGCGCAGGATGGAGTTGCCCTCGTGGGTGGCGCCGGGGACGTCGACGTCGAGGTTCAGGCGGCCGCTGAGTCCGTAGAAGGCGACGGGGTTGCGCCACAGCACCCGGTCGACGTCGTCCTCGGTGAAGCCCTCGGCGAGCATCAGGTCGGCGACCTTGCGGGTCTTGAGGGGGTCGCTCCTCCCCCAGTCGGCGGCGGAGTTCACCAGGACCTGCTCGGGGCCGTACGCGCGCAGGATGGCGACCATCCGCTCCTCGTCCATCTTGGTGTCGGGATAGACGGAGAAGCCGAGCCAGGCGCCGCTGTCCTTGGCCTCCTTGACGGTGGTCTCGTTGAGGTGGTCGACCAGGACGCGGTCGGCGGGGAGGGCGGACTCGCGGACCACGTCCAGGGTGCGGCGCAGCCCGGCGAGCTTGTCGCGGTGCGGGGTGTGCACCAGCGCGGGCAGGCCGTGGTCGGCGGCGAGCTGGAGCTGGGCGGCGAGGGCGGTGTCCTCGGCGGGCGTCATGGAGTCGTAGCCGATCTCGCCGACCGCCACCACGTTGTCCTTGACGAGATACCGGGGCAGCGCGTCGAGGACGGGCGTGCAGCGCGGGTCGTTGGCCTCCTTGGGGTTGAGGGCGAGCGTGCAGTGGTGGGCGATGCCGTACTGGGCGGCGCGGAAGGGTTCCCAGCCGAGGAGGGCGTCGAAGTAGTCGAGGAAGGAGGCCGGGGAGGTGCGGGGCTGGCCGAGCCAGAAGGAGGGCTCGACGACGGCGCGGACGCCCGCGGCGTACATGGCCTCGTAGTCGTCGGTGGTGCGCGACGTCATGTGGATGTGGGGGTCGAAGATGCGCATCAGGACTCCTTGCCGTGGGGGTCGTCCGTGCCGTGCGGCGGGGTGGCGGGGGCGGCGCCGGCCAGGGCCAGGGCGCGGTGCAGGTCCTCGGGGACGGGGCGGCCGGCGGCGGTGCGTTCCGCGGCGTAGTCGCCGAGCATGCGGGCGAGTTCGCCGTCGCCCCGGGCGCGCCGGTCCAGGTCCGCCACGTGGTCGAGGCCGACGCCGGTGAACAGGCACTTCAGGACCGCGTGCCGCCAGGCGTGGGCGTCCAGGTGCCGGGCGGCATAGGGGCCGAGGGCGGCGGCGACGAGCCGGGTGTCGTTGGTGCGCAGGGCGTCCTCGACGAGCGGGAGGGCGTCGGGCGCGTCGGGCACGAGGTGCGGCAGGGCGTGCAGGACGGCACGGCGTTCGTCGGCGGTGCCCTGGAAGTAGACCCGGGTCAGGGCGTCGGCGTCGGCGTGGGCCGCGTGCAGGATGAGGACGCGGGCGGCGTCGGCGTGGGCGGGGCCGCAGCGGCGGCCGGCCTCGGCCAGGCGCAGCTCCCACACGGAGATGGGCCCGTGGGTGCCGGGGTGGGCGGCGGCCTCGTCCAGGGCCTGGTCGAGCCAGGCGCGGGCGGCTCCGCCCAGCCGGTCGGCGAGGCGGCGGCGCAGTTCGGCGGGCGGGGTGAGGGCGGGGGTGGTGCTGTCACCGGGGGTCGCCGGTCCGCCGGTGGTGTCTGCCTCCGGGGTGGCCGGGGTGGCACGGGGGCGGGTCATGGGGTGCTGCTCCCTTCGGGGGTGGCGGAGGGATCGCCGTGCGGTGGGGCGGGGACGGGAGAGGCGGCGTGGCGGAGGAAGGGAAGGGAGTGGGCGGCGAAGTGGGGGCCCGCGTGGGAGTGGCGGGGCAGTTCGACGACCGTCAGGCCCTGGTAGCCGGTGGCGGCGAGGGCCGCGAGGACGGGCGGGAAGTCGATCTCGCCGTCGCCGAAGGGGAGGTGCTCGTGGACGCCCCGGCGCATGTCCTCGATCTGGACGTGGCGCAGCCAGGGGGCGGCGTCGCGTACGCAGTCGGCGGGCGGGAGGGGTTCGAGGCACTGGCAGTGGCCGAGGTCCAGGGTGAGGCCGAGGGGCTCGGGGTCGCCGAGCGTGCGGCGCAGGTGGTGGAAGTCGGCGAGGGTGGCGAGGAGGTGGCCGGGTTCGGGTTCGACGGCGAGGGGGACGCCGGCGGTGGCGGCGGCGTCCAGGACGGGGGTGAGGGTCTCGGCGAGGCGTTTCCAGGCGGTGTCCTCGTCGGTGCCGTCGGGGACGATGCCGCTGAAGCAGTGCACGGCGTGTGCGCCGAGGTCGGCGGCGACGCGGACCGCCCGCAGGAGGAGGTCGACGCGGCGGGCGCGGTCGTCCGGGTCGGCGTCCAGCAGCGACGGGCCGTGCTTGCGGCGGGGGTCGAGCACATAGCGGGCGCCCGTCTCCACGGTGACACCCAGACCGAGCTCGTCCAGCCGGTGCGCGACCCGGCGGGTGCGGGCGGCGAGGTCGGGGGCGAGCGGGTCGAGGTGCATGTGGTCGAGGGTCAGTCCCACGCCGTCGTAGCCGAGGTCGGCGAGGAGGGCGAGGGCGTCGTCGAGGCGGAGGTCGGCGAGGCCGTTGGTGCCGTAGCCGAAGCGGAGGGGGGTGCGGGCGTGCCCGCTCGCGTCCCGGGCCGGGTCCGGGTCTGCGTCCCGGGCCGGGTCCGGGTCTGCGTCCCGGGCCGGGTCCGCGCCTGTGCCCCGGCTCGTCTCCCGGGCCCGGGCACGGACGTCCCCGCTCGTCTCCCGGCTCACGCGGCGGGCCGGGCGGCCGCCCGCGTTCCGGCTCGCCTCCGGGGCCGGGGCCGGGGCACGACCGTCCCCGGTGACGTCCTGGGGCACGCCCTGGTTCGAGTTCGGGCTCACGTGATGCTCACCTTCCTCATACCGGCCCTCCTCGCGAACATCCGGCCGGCCGGGGCCAGGGCCGCGACCAGGAGGGCGGTGGCGGTAGCGCCGGAACGGGCGGCGAGGGCGGCCTGGAGCGGGATCGTGGCGCGGATGCCGCCACCGACGGCGCGTTGGGTGAGCGGGGGTGACGGGTTGAGCGCGGCGTGGACGTAGGGGCGGGCGGCCGTGGCGGCGTAGGCGGCGCCCAGAGCGGTGGCGAGGGCGCCGGCGGCCCGGGACGGCGTTCCCTCGGCCGGGCTGGAGCCCGGCAGGCCGGGGGCGGCTGCTGCCCGCCGGCCTGCCGGGGGTCGGGTGCGGCGGTGGGTGACCAGCCGGGTCAGCACCCCCGTCGTCGCGAGGGCCGCCAGCGGGGCCAGGGCCGAGCCGCCGGTGGTCTCCCGGCGGGACACGGCCGTGACCGCGAGGGTGTGGCTGCCGAGCAGCGCGGCGGAGGGCAGTGCGGCGCGGGTGCCGCCGCCGGTGGCCGCGGCGCCCAGGAGCAGGTCGAGTCCGCGGGCGGTAGCCATGGCCGCGGGACCGGCGGGCGTGTGCTTCAGGGCGAGGTCGTAGGCCCAGACGGTCGCCGCCAGGGGCACGGCCACCGCGAGGGCGGGCCGTCCCGCACCGGCGGCGAGCGCCAGTCCGGCGCCGGTGAGGGCGCCGGCCGCGGTGAGGGCGGCGGCCGGACGGATGCGGCCGGACGGCAGCGGGCGGTGCGGGCGCTCCACGGCGTCCTCGGCGCGGTCCGCCCAGTCGTTCAGGGCCATGCCGGCCTCGTACAGGCACACGGAGGAGCCGATCGCGAGCAGGGTCCGCGGGCCGGGGCGCACACCGGCCGCCGCCGCGCCGGCCAGGGCGTCACCGGGGACGGTGAAGAGGGCGGGCAGCCGCAGCAGTTCGGCCCACACGCCCGCGCGGCCCGAGCGACAACGGGCGGTGCGGGACGCGGCGCCGCCACCGGAGGACAGGGCGGCATCCCCGGGGGCCGGGCCGCCTGCCGGCGCGAGGCCGCCCTGCGCGGGCTCGCCCCGCGCAGGCGTGTCCTGCACGGGCGTGTCCTGCACGGGCGTGCCCTGCGCGAGTCCCGTCGTGGTCCTGTGCGGGTGCGTTGTGGTTGTTCGCGCGGTTCCCCGCGCCCCTGGGGAGTCGTCCTGACCGCGCACCTCCTGCGCAGCCCTGTCCCGCGCAGGCTCCCCCCGTGCGGGCATGTCCCGGGCGCCGGGCGCCGGGCGGCTCACCGGTGGGCCTCGGGAGCGGTGGCGTCGTCCCGCAGCCGCTCGGCGAAGCGCCTCAGCTCCGTGTACTGCTCGGCCAGGGACGACGGGCCGTCCCCGACCGGGTCCTTGAAGTAGAAGCCCAGCTCGCTCAGCGGGCCGGTCAGGCCCTTCTCCCGGGCGCGGACGACCAGCCGGGCCAGGTCGAGGACGAGCGGGGCGGCAAGGGCGGAGTCACAGCCCTGCCAGGTGGTCTGCAGGACCATGCGGGCGCCGAGGAAGCCGTCGAAGGCGATGTGGTCCCAGGCCGTCTTCCAGTCGCCGAGGGCCGGCACGTCGTCGATGTGGACCTCGCCCTCGGGGGTGGTGCCGAGGGTGTCGGCGAGGACGCGTTCCTTGCCGGCGTTCTTGGCGGCGGCGGCAGCGGGGTCGGCGAGGGCGGCGCCGTCGCCGCCGCCCAGGAGGTTGGTGCCGGACCAGGCGCGCACGGCGAGGGCGCGCTGCAGGAACATCGGGCCGAGCACGGAGCGCAGCAGGGTCTGCCCCGTCTTGCCGTCGCGGCCCGCGTACGGCAGGCCCGAGGACGCGGCGAGCGGAGCCAGCGCCGGGTGGTGCAGGCCCGTGGACGGGGTGAAGTTGACGTAGGGGCAGCCGGCGCGCAGCGCGGCCGCCGCGTAGAGGGAGCTGGGCGGCAGGGAGCCGTCGGTGGGCGCCGGCTCGGTGGAGGCGACGTTGATCACGACGGCGCCCGCGAGGTCCTGGCGGCGCACGAAGTCGCGGATGTCGGCCGCGAACACGTCGGTCCACTGGTCCTGGGTGCGGCCGGTGTCCCCGGGCAGGGGGCCGCCGGGCCTGACCTCCCGGTCGGCGGCGACGAGTTCGGCGTGCACGGCGGACGGCAGGCCGTGCGGCAGGACACCGCCGTCGGCCAGGTGCTCGGCACGCTTGGGCAGCGGGCAGTCGACGGTGTCGTGACCGCCGAAGACGAGGGACGACAACGACGGCAGACCGCAGGAGGTGAAGTCGGGGGTCTCGGTGACCATGCCGGTCGGCGGGTGGAGCCCGGCGGCGACGGCGGCGCAGCCCGCGATCGCGGTCGTGGCGACGGATCCGCGCGCCCCGATGAGCCAGACGCCGAAGCGCGGGGCCGGGGAGGGGGCGGGTGCGGGGGTGGGGAGGAGCGGTTCGGCGGACATGGGCAGCCTCCTTGTCGTACGCGAACCTGGTGCGAGCGCCGGAAGTGGACCAGCGGAGTACCGGGCGCGGGGGCCCGGTCGGGATGCCGGGCACGGGGCCCGGTCAGGGTGCCGGGCACTGGGCCCGGTCAGGGTGCCGGGCACTGGGCCCGGTCAGGGTGCCGGGCACTGGGCCCGGTCAGGGTGCCGGGCGCGGGGCCCGGCGGGACGGCGGGCGGAGGTCCGGCGTCCTCCACCCGCCGCCGTTCTGGTCGCCCCGGGAGGGCGGTTCGCCCCAGGGGGGCGGTTCGCCCTAGGAGGGCAGTTCCTTCAGCTGGATGTCGCGGAAGGAGACATGGTCGTCGGCGCCGTGGTTCTGCAGGCCGATGTAGCCGTCGGCCAGGCTCCGCTGGGGGTCCTTGTTGGTGAAGTCGTTGATCTTGACTCCGTTGAGGAACACCTGGAGGCGTTCGCCCTGGACCTTGATCTCGTAGGAGTTCCACTGGCCGGGCGGACGCAGGACCTGGTCACGGGCCTTGATGTTCGCCGACTTGAACGAGTAGACGGAGCCCGTGGTGCGGTCGGCCGCGTCCGTGGCGTCGATCTGGATCTCGTAGCCCTTGTTCACCGCGGACCAGGGGTCGTCGGAGGCCGGGAAGCCCACGAAGATCCCGGAGTTGTCGTCGCCCCGCATCTTCCAGTCGAGCTTGAGGGAGTACGACTTCAGCTCCTTGGCCTGGTACCACAGCAGGCCCATGCCGCCCTCGGACTCCATGGTGCCGTCCTTGACGACGAACTTTCCGGGGCCGGCCTGCTTCCAGCCGTCCAGGGTCTGGCCGTTGAAGATGTCCCGGTAGCCCTTGTCCGGCTTGCAGTCCGCCTTCACCTGGCCGGTGGCGTACTGCATGCCGCCGAGCAGATGGGTGCGGAAGGCCTCGTCGGCGTACGACTCCTTGGTGTGGCCGCCGCCCGTGTAGAAGGACCGGCCGCCGCCGTAGCTCTGGCACCAGGCGATCGGGTGGTCGCCCTTCATGTTCCCGCCCTGGTAGGTGGTCTCGTCCAGGGTGGCGAGGACCTTGGCCTGCTCACGCGGGTTGGTGCGGTAGTTGTACCACTCGTCGGTGCGCTCCCAGGCGTCGCCCAGGTGCGCGGTGGACGGGTGGTCGTGGTCGTGGACGCGCACGGTGGCCTTCTGGATGGCCGGGTGCGAGTCGAAGTGGGCGCCGACGAGTCCGCCGTAGAACTCCCAGTCGTACTCGGTGTCGGCGGCGGCGTGGATGCCCATGTAGCCGCCGCCGTTCGCGACGTAGTCCTCGAACGCCTTCTGCTGGTCGGCGTTCAGCACGTCACCGGTGGTGGAGAGGAAGGCGACCGCGTCGTACTTGGCGAGGTTGGTGGTGGTGAACTGCCGTGCCTCCTCGGTGGCCGTGACCGAGATGCCGGCCGGGGCGCCCAGCTCCTTCAGCGCGGCGACGCCCTCCGGGATGGAGTCGTGCCGGAAGCCCGCCGTCTTGGAGAAGACCAGGACCTTCTTGCCCTTCTTGAACGGCTCGGTGGAGAACTCGAAGTCGTCCACGTCGTACAGCGCGCCCTCGCCGCCCCGGAAGACCAGGTAGATCTCCGTGGTCTTCTTCGGCAGGGACCGCAGCGGCACGTCGACGTCCTGGAACGTCTCCCAGCCGCCGGTCGGCGGGATGTACGCCGAGCCGTGCAGCTTGCCGGTGGGCGAGCCGGTGCGCAGCTCGATGAAGCCGCCGGAGCCACCGGAGGAGGCCCGTACGGTCATCTTCTTCTGCCCGTCGAACTTGTAGGGGCTGAAGGAGATCCAGTCGCCGTCGTCGATGTTGCCGACGGTCTTGCCGCCGTTGGCGCCGGTCTTGTCGATCACCGACACGCCCTGCTGGGTGGAGAAGTGCTCGGCCTGGCGGTGCAGCGGCTGGAGCACGGTGCGCGCGGTGCCGGTCAGCGCCTCCTGGCCGTTCGCCCCGCCGTCGGTGTAACTGGCGCCGACGACGCCGTAGATGTTGGCGTTGGGGTCGTGGCCGCCGTCGCCGGCGGGCGGCTTGAGGGTGCCCTCACAGCCCATCTCGCTGGTCAGCTCGTGGGCGTGGGAGTCGTGGCCGAGGCTGTAGACGACCTTGACCTTGGAGCAGTCGACCGTCTCCTCGGGGTCGGTGACGCTCACCTTGAACGGGACGGGCTCGCCGAAGGCGGCCAGGCTGCCGTTGCCGGGGACCTCGATCTTCACCGTGGGCTCGGTGTTGCCGACCACGATCCGGGCGCTGGCGTTGCCGGTGTTGCCCTCGGGGTCCTTGGCGGTGAAGGTCGCGGTGTAGGTGCCGACCTTCTTGTACTTGTGGGTGGGGGTGAGGCCCTCGCCCTTGGTGCCGTCGCCGAAGTCCCAGCTGTAGGTGAGGTCCGGGGAGTCGGCGTCCTTGACGGTGGCGGTGAACTTCACCTTCAGGCCGGCCGCGCCGGAGGTCTTGTCCGCGCTGACCTCGGCGATCGGGGAGAAGCCGTCCTCGGCGTTCTCGATCCGGTACAGCGCGGAGTTCTCGTCGCCCTGGAACCAGGAGACGCCGTAGTCCAGGACGTAGAGCGCGCCGTCGGGGCCGAACTCCATGTCCATGATCTGGGTGCCGGTCCACGGGAAGTCGTTGATCTTCGCGACCGTGCCGTCCTCGTTCTGCTCGATCCGCTTGATCCAGCGGCGGCCGAACTCACCCGCGAAGAAGTCGCCGTCGTACGCCTCGGGGAACTTCACCGAGGACTCGAGCTCGGGGTCGTAGCGGTAGACCGGGCCGGCCATCGGGGACTCGGAGCCGCTGCCGAACTCGGGCACGCTGCCGCCGTCGTAGGGGATCCAGGCGGCCTGCGCGGGCGGCAGGTCGACGAGGCCGGTGTTGTGCGGCGAGGTGTTCTTCGGGGCGGCGCAGTCGAACTTCTCGCCGGAGGTGCCGGTGGCGAAGTCGTAGTCGACGTAGGCGTCGTTGTTCCCGGTGCAGAACGGCCAGCCGAAGTTGGCGGGTCCGGTCACCTTGGCGAACTCGACCTGTCCCGCCGGGCCCCGGTTCGGGTCGGCGGCGCCGGCGTCGGGGCCGTAGTCACCGACGTAGACGATGCCGGTCTTGTCGTCGACGCTCATCCGGAACGGGTTGCGGAAGCCCATCGCGTAGATCTCGGGGCGGGTCTTCTCGGTGCCCGGGGCGAAGAGGTTGCCCTCCGGGACGGTGTACGAGCCGTCCTCGGCGACCTTGATGCGCAGGATCTTGCCGCGCAGGTCGTTGGTGTTGCCGGAGCTGCGGCGGGCGTCGAAGGCCGGGTTGCGGTTCGCCCGCTCGTCGATCGGCGTGTAGCCGTCGGAGGCGAAGGGGTTGGTGTCGTCGCCGGTGGACAGGTAGAGGTTGCCCTCGGCGTCGAAGTCGATGTCGCCGCCGACGTGGCAGCAGGTGCCGCGGGAGGCCGCGACGTCCAGGACCTTCTTCTCGCTGGCCAGGTCCAGCGTGCCGTTGGGGTTGAGGACGAACCGGGAGAGGCGGTTGACGCCGTCGAACTTCTTGAAGTCCTCGGCGGTGCCGGTCTCCGGGGCGTCGCCCGCGGGGGTGTCGAGCGGCGGGGCGTAGTAGAGGTAGATCGCCCGGTTGTTCTCGAAGTCCGGGTCGATGCCGACGCCCTGCAGACCCTCCTCGTCGTGGCTGTAGACGTCGAGCTTGCCGGCGACCTTGGTGACGCCGCCCTGGTCGGTGAGGCGCAGTGTGCCGTCGCGCGAGGTGTGCAGGACGCTGCGGTCCGGGAGCACGGCGAGCGACATCGGCTCGCCCGTCTCGGGTTCGCCCTTGGCGAGCGGCACCTGCTGGAACTGCCCCTCGGCCGCGGCCGGTTCGTCGTGTTCCGGGTGGCCGGGGTGGGCGCCGGCGACGGTCGCCGGGGTGCCCACGGCCAGCAGCAGGCCGGTGAACAGGGCGAGCGTGGTGCGAAGTCCGGGACGCCTCGTGGCGCGGGTGGATGTGAGTCTGCTTCTGTGCACGAAGTCCCTCCGGGAACGGGGTGGAGCCGTACGGAACAGGTGCGAAGACGTGTGGTGCGTGCGGGCGCCGGGGTGCGCCGTCACCCCGGGGGCGTGGGTGTCCTGAACACTTCAGGGACGGTAACCGCGTTCTTCCGGGGCGAACACCCCTTGGACCAGGACTGGTCCAGCTTTTTCCCAACTCAGGACAAAGCGGGATCCGGGCAGGCCGGATCCGGGGGCCGGCGGATGCTCCGGCCCCCGTCCCCGACCTGCCGTCGGGCGCGGATCAGCTGTTGAAAGCGGCGTCGAAGGACGCGCTGGGCGGCTCGAAGTCGAAGGCCTTGAGGCGGGTGAGCGCCTCCGGGGCACCCTGGAGCCGGTCCATGCCGGCGTCCTCCCACTCAACGGAGACCGGGCCCTGGTAGTCGATGGAGCGCAGCATGCGGAAGACGTCCTCCCAGGGGACGTCGCCGTGACCGGCGGAGACGAAGTCCCAGCCGCGCCGGGGGTCGCCCCACGGCAGGTGGGAGCCCAGGCGGCCGTTGCGGCCGTCGAGGCGCTTGCGGGCCTCCTTGCAGTCGACGTGGTAGATCCGGTCGCGGAAGTCCAGGAGGAAGCCGACCGGGTCGAGGTCCTGCCACACGAAGTGGGAGGGGTCGAAGTTGAGGCCGAAGGCCGGCCGCCGGCCGACCGCGTCCAGGGCGCGTACGGTCGTCCAGTAGTCGTAGGCGATCTCGCTGGGGTGGACCTCGTGGGCGAACCGCACGCCCTCGGCGTCGAAGACGTCCAGGATCGGGTTCCACCGCTCGGCGAAGTCCTCGTAGCCGCGCTCGATCATCGACTCGGGCGCGGGCGGGAACATGGCGACCAGGTGCCAGATGGCGGAGCCGGTGAAGCCGATGACGGTGTCCACGCCGAGGAGGGCCGCGGCGCGCGCGGTGTCCTTGATCTCGGCGGCGGCCCGCTGCCGTACGCCCTCGGCCTCGCCGTCGCCCCAGATGCGGGCGGGCAGGATCGCCTGGTGGCGTTCGTCGATGATGGCGTCGCACACCGCCTGCCCCACCAGGTGGTTGGAGATCGCCCAGCACTTCAGGCCGTACTTCTCCAGGAGCTGGTGGCGGCCGGCCACGTAGGACGGGTCGGCGAGCGCCTTGTCGACCTCGAAGTGGTCTCCCCAGCAGGCGAGTTCGAGGCCGTCGTAGCCGAAGTCGCGGGCGAGTCGGCAGACCTCCTCCAGCGGCAGGTCCGCCCACTGGCCGGTGAACAGCGTGAAGTTGCGCGGCATCTCTGTCCGTCCTCCTCAAGCGGCGATCGGTGTGTAGACGGAGTTCTTCTCGGCGCTCTCCTCCACCGCCGCCAGGACGCGCTGCACCTGGAGCCCGTCGGCGAAGGAGGGTTCGGGACCCCGGCCCTCGGCGACCGCGTGGACCAGGTCGCGCGCCTGGTGCACGAAGGTGTGCTCGTAGCCGAGGCCGTGGCCCGGCGGCCACCAGGCCTCGAGGTAGGGGTGGTCGGGTTCGGTGACGAGGATGCGGCGGAAGCCGGCGTGCGTGCCGGGCTCGGTGCCGTCGTGGTACGACAGCTCGTTGAGCCGCTCCAGGTCGAAGGCGAGCGAGCCGCGCTCGCCGTTGAGTTCGATGCGCAGGGCGTTCTTGCGTCCGGTGGCGTACCGGGTGGCCTCGAAGGAGGCGAGGGCGCCGGAGGTGAAGCGGCCGGTGAACAGGGCGGCGTCGTCGACGGTGACCTGTCCGGTGCCGGCGGCGGAGACGGCGGCCAGACCGGCACTGGGCGCGGTGGGCAGCGGCCGTTCCCGCACGAAGGTCTCGGTGAGCGCGGAGACGCCCGCCAGCCGCTCGCCGGCCAGGTACTGCGCCAGGTCGACGATGTGCGCGCCGAGGTCGCCGAGCGAACCGGAGCCGGCGTGCTCGCGGCGCAGCCGCCAGGTCAGCGGGAACTGCGGGTCCACCAGCCAGTCCTGCAGGTACGCGACCCGCACGTGCCGCAGTCTTCCGATCCGGCCCTCGGCCACCATCCGCCGGGCCAGCGCGGTCGCGGGGACCCGGCGGTAGTTGAAGCCGACCATCGCCAGCTGACCCCGCGCCCGTGCCTCTTCGGCGGCGCGGGTCATCGCCTCGGCCTCCTCGACGCTGTTGGCGAGGGGCTTTTCGCACAGCACGTGCTTGCCGGCGGCGAGCGCGGCGAGCGCGATCTTGGCGTGGCTGTCGCCCGGGGTGCAGATGTCGACGAGGTCGATGTCGTCCCGTTCGACCAGGGCGCGCCAGTCGGTCTCGGCCTCCGCCCAGCCGTGCCGGTCCGCCGCCGCGCGCACGGCGTCGGCGTCCCGGCCGCAGATCACGGCCATGTCGGGGCTCATCGGCAGGTCGAAGACGCGGCCCGCGGTGCGCCAGCCCTGGGAGTGGGCGGCGCCCATGAAGGCGTAACCGACCATGCCGATGCGCAGCGGTGGCTTCCCCGCCCGATCCCCGTCGGACGCTTGCGGCTGTGCCATTCGGATGTCCTCCTCGTCGTCGTGACGGGCGGGGGTGGACCCCGCCCGGGGGGCTGGTCAGGCCCGTGGGGCGGGGCTCCTCACTTGAAGCCGGTGGACATGTACTGGTCCACGTTCTCCTTGTCGACGACGGCCGAGTAGCAGGTCACCGTCGAGGGGATCTCGAACTCCGCGAGGCCGCTCACGCCCTTGCCCTGGCCGAGGGCGCGGGCCAGGTCGATCGCGGAGGCGGCCATCGTCGGCGGGTACAGGACGGTGGCCTTCAGAACACCGTTGTCGGCCTTGATGGCCTCGAAGGCGGCGAGCGCGCCCGCGCCGCCCACCATCAGGAACTCGTCGCGTCCGGCCTGCTCGATGGCGCGCAGCGCGCCCACGCCCTGGTCGTCGTCGTGGTTCCACAGCGCGTCGATCCGCGACTGGGCCTGGAGCAGCTGGGCCATCTTGGCCTGGCCGGACTCGACGGTGAACTCGGCGGCCTGGCGGGCCACCTTCTGGATGTTGGGGTAGTTCTTCAGCGCGTCGTCGAAGCCCTGGGTGCGCTGCTTGGTCAGCTCCAGGTTGTCCAGGCCGGCCAGCTCGACGACCTTGGCGCCCTGCTTGCCCTTGAGCTTCTCGCCGATGTAGTGGCCGGCGTTGAGGCCCATGCCGTAGTTGTCGCCGCCGACCCAGCAGCGGTACGCCTGCGGGGTGTTGAAGATCCGGTCGAGGTTGACGACCGGGATGCCGGCGCGCATCGCCTTCAGCCCGACCTGGGTGAGGGCCTTGCCGTCGGCGGGCAGGATCACCAGGACGTCGACCTTCTTGTTGATGAGGGTCTCGATCTGGCCGATCTGCTGGGCGGTGTCGTTGGAGCCCTCGGTGATCTCCAGGGTGACGTCCGAGTACTTCTCGGCCCGCTTCTTGGCGTTGTCGTTGATGGCGTTGAGCCAGCCGTGGTCGGCCTGCGGTCCGGCGAAGCCGATGGTGACCGGCTTGCCGGGCTTGTCGTCGGCGGCCGGCTGGTCGTTCGCGGCGGGCTCGTCGTCGCTGGACTCGTTGCTGGTGCAGCCGGTGACGAGGACTCCGGCGGACACGGCGGCCGCTCCGAAGAGCAGCCCTCTGCGGCTGGTGAACTCTGGCATGGCGGTGAACCCCTTCTTCAGGTCGTGCTCGCGGTACGGCGCTGGACCAGCACGGCGGCGACGATGATCGCGCCCTTGGCGATCTGCTGGACGTCGCTCTGCAGGTTGTTCAGGGCGAAGATGTTGGTGATCGTGGTGAAGATCAGGACGCCGAGGACGGAGCCGACGATGGTGCCGCGGCCCCCGGTGAGCAGGGTGCCGCCGATGATCGCGGCGGCGATGGCGTCGAGTTCGTAGAGGTTGCCGTTGGTGTTCTGGCCGGAGCCGGCCAGCACGATCAGCAGGAAGGCGGCGATGCCGCAGCACAGCCCGGACAGCAGGTAGAGGTAGAGCCGCTGGCGGCGCACGTCGATGCCGGCGAGCCGGGCGGCCTCCGCGTTGCCGCCGACGGCGACGGAGCGGCGACCGAAGGTGGTCCGGTTGAGGAGCAGCCAGCCGATGACGGTGACCGCGGCGAACACCAGGACCAGCGGCGGGATGCCGAGCACGTAGGAGTCGCGCTCGCCGAGGTCGAGGACGCCGTCGACGGTGACGATCTGGGTCCGCCCGTCGGTGATCTGCAGGGCGAGGCCGCGGGCCGAGGCGAGCATGGCGAGGGTGGCGATGAACGGGACCATCCCGCCGTAGGCGATGAGCACCCCGTTGACCAGGCCGCATCCCAGTCCGACGAGGACGGCGGTGAAGAGGATGCCGCCGAAGCCGTACTCCTGGGTGGCGACGGTGGTGGCCCACACCGAGGCGAGGGCGACGATCGCACCGACCGACAGGTCGATGCCGCCGGAGATGATGACGAAGGTCATGCCGACGGTGACGACGCCGATGACGGAGGCCTGGGTGAGGACGAGCTGGAGGTTGCGGGTGTCCAGGAACTCGTCCGGTTTGGTGATGCCGCCGATGAGGATCAGTGCGGCGAGCACGCCGAGCAGCGACAGCGTGCGGACGTCGGCGCGGAACAGCACGGCGCGCCAGGCGGGCGTTTCGCCGGCCGACGGCACCTTGGGGGCGCTGTCCCGCGGCGGGGAGACGGGCTGCGTCATGACGCCGGGCTTCCTTCCATGACGAGGTCGAGTACACGGTGTTCGTCGAGTTCGCGGGCGGGCGCCGTGTGGACGACGCTGCCCTCGCGCAGCACCAGGACGCGGTCGGCGAGGCCGAGGACCTCGGGGACCTCGCTGGAGACCAGCAGCACGGCGAGGCCCTCGTCCGCCAGCCGGCGGACGACCGCGTAGAGCTCGGCGCGGGCGCCGACGTCGACGCCGCGGGTGGGTTCGTCGAGCAGCAGCACCCGGCAGCCGCGCAGCAGCCAGCGGGCGAGCACGGCCTTCTGCTGGTTGCCGCCGGACAGGGTGCGCACGGGCACGTCCGGGTTGTCGGGGCGCAGCGACAGTTCGCGGACCGCCGCGCGGGCCGCCCCCAGTTCGGCGCCGCGGTCGATCCAGCCGGCCTTGGCGAAGCGGGACATGGAGGAGACCGACACGTTGCGGGTGACGGACTCCAGCATCAGCAGGGCCTGCGCCTTGCGTTCCTCGGGGGCGAGCCCGAGTCCGGCGCGCACGGCGGCCCGTACGCTGCCCGGTTTCAGGGGGCGCCCGTCGACGAGGACCCGGCCGGTGTCGGGCTTGCGGGCGCCGTAGATCGTCTCCAGGATCTCGGAGCGTCCCGAGCCGACGAGTCCGGCGAGCCCGACGATCTCCCCGGGCCGCACCTGGAGGTCGAGCGGGGCGAACTCGCCCTGGCGGGACAGCCCTTCGACGGTGAGCACCGGTTCGCCCGACGGGGCGTCGGCGGGCCGCTCCGGGAAGACGTACTCGACGTTGCGCCCGGTCATCAGCGCGACGACCTCGCGGGTCGGCGTCGACTTCGCGGGCAGCCCACCGGCGACGGCCCGGCCGTCCTTCAGCACGGTCACCCGGTCGCCGATGCGGCGGATCTCCTCCAGGCGGTGCGAGATGTAGACGACGGCGACTCCGTCGGCGGTGAGGTCGCCGACGATGCGGAAGAGGTTGTCGACCTCGTCCGGGTCGAGGGCGGCGGACGGCTCGTCCATCACGATGAGCCGTACGTCGTGGGAGAGCGCCCGCGCCATGGACACGATCTGCTGCTGCGCCGCCGAGAGTTCGCCGACCAGCCGGGCCGGGTCGATCTCGGGGTGTCCGAGCCGCTTGAGCAGGTGGGCCGTCGACGCCTTGGCCGTTCCCGACCGGACGACGAAACCGGCGGTGGTCGGCTCGTGGCCCAGGTGGACGTTCTCGGCGACCGAGAGGTGTTCCACCAGGTCGAGTTCCTGGTAGATGGTGGCGATGCCGAGGCGCATGGCGGCGATCGGCGAGCGCAGGACGACGTCCTCGCCGCGCCAGCGGATGGTGCCGGTGTCGGGCTGGTGGGCACCGGCCAGCACCTTGATCAGGGTGGACTTCCCGGCGCCGTTCTGGCCGAGCAGGCAGTGCACTTCGCCGGCCTGGACGTCGAGGTCGACGCCGTCCAGGGCCCGGACTCCGGGGAACGACTTGGTGATGCCGGACATGCTGAGCAGCGGTGGTTGTGGTGCCATGCGGATTCCCCTCGGCGGGCGTACGGGCCGGTGTCAGGGCGATCCCCTTGCGGGGCAGGCGTTTTCGGGCAGGGCGGGGTAGGGCGGTGGCGTGCCGGTACGGGTGGGCTGTTCCGTGCGGTGGGAGCAGGTGTGCTGGGAGCGGGTGCCGTGACGCGGATGCGGTGGTGGTGCTGGGAGCGGGTGCGGTGGTGGTGCTGGGAGCGGGTGCCGTGACGCGGATGCGGTGGTGCCTGGATCAGGTGCCGTGGCGCGGATGCGGTGGTGCTCGGAGCAGGTGTGACGAGGAGGACGAAGAAGCGGTGGGGCTGCTTACGCGGGTGAGAACAGGTGGTCGCTGATGAGCCGGGCCGCGCCGATGACTCCGGCGGTGGGTCCCAGCTCCCCCAGCACGATGGGCAGGTTGCCGGTGGCCAAGGGCAGCGAGCCGCGGTAGACCTGGGTGCGGATCGCGGCGAGCAGGGTGTGGCCGAGGCCGGTCACCCCACCGCCGATCACCACCAGGCCGGGATTGAAGAAGCTGACCAGGCCGGCGATGACCTGGCCGGTGCGGTTGCCGCCCTCGCGGATCAGGTCGAGGGCGGTGGCGTCACCGGCCGCGGCCGCGGCGGCGACGTCGGCGGCGCTGAGCGTGCCGTTCGCCTCCAGCCGGCCGGCGAGTTCGGTGGAGAGCCGCTGTTCGGCGGCCTCCATGGCGTCCCGGGCGAGGGCCGCGCCGGAGAAGTGGGCCTCCAGGCAGCCCCGGTTGCCGCAGGCGCACGGACGGCCGTCGGGCACGGCCTGGATGTGCCCGATGTCGCCCGCGCTGCCCGTCGTACCGCGGTAGACCTCACCGCCGACGACGATGCCGCAGCCGATGCCGGTACCGATCTTGACGCAGAGGAAGTCGGCGACGGTGCGGGCGACGCCCGCGTGCTGCTCCCCCATCGCCATCAGGTTCACGTCGTTGTCGACCATGACCGGGCAGCCGAGGTCCTGGCTGAGCGCCTCCCGCACGGGGAAGCCGTCCCAGCCCGGCATGATCGGCGGAGCCACCGGGATGCCCTCGGGGAAGCGGACCGGGCCCGGGACGCCGATACCGGCGCCGTCGAACCCCTCCGCGAGCCCCGAGGCCTTCAACTTCGCGGCCATGGCGAGTACGTGCTCGAAGACCGCGACCGGTCCCTCGCGTACGTCCATGGGCTGGTTGATGTGCCCGAGGATCTCCAGCTCGGCGTTGGTGACGGCGACGTCGACCGAGGTCGCGCCGATGTCGACGCCGAGGAACCGCAGGTGCGGGTTGAGCCGGATGTTGTGGGAGCGCCGGCCGCCGCGCGAGGCGGCGAGTCCGTCGGCCACGACGAGGTCCGTCTCCAGCAGCCGGTCCACCTCCACGGCCAGTTTCGACCGGGAGAGGTCGACCTGGTCGCCCAGTTGGGCACGGGAGTTGGGTCCGCCGTCGCGCAGCAGCCTGAGCAGTCGTGCCTGGTGGGCGTTGGCGGGTCGCGCTGTCATGCGTCTCACGAACCCCTCCCCGCCTCGATCGGCATGTGCGCGCCGGATTCCGGCCACGTGTGTGGCGTGCTTTCGGATGGGAAAGTAGCAGCGCCTGCCGGAGGTGGGAAGAAGTCGCGCAGGAATTGCCCCCTACTTTTTCCACTCACAGGACAAAGGAGTCCGTGAAGGCACCGGGAAACAGGTCGCAAAGGGGGCGAAAAGGGACCTTCGGGCTGCTCAGGAATCGGCGCGCTCGTGGTACGAGCGCCGGGTGTGCTCGGTGTGTTCGCGCATGAGCCGGGTGGCCAGTTGCTCGTCGTGGGCGGCGATGGCGGCGATCAGCTCGCGGTGCTCGACCCAGGACTGCCCGCCGCGCTGCCGGGCGACGGGCGTGTAGTACCAGCGCACGCGCCGGTCGACCTGGGCGGCGAGTTCGGCGAGCACGGCGTTCCCGGCCAGCTCCATGACCTTGGCGTGGAAGAGGGCGTTGAGGGCGACGGCGGCGTCCACGTCGTCGGCGTCGACGGCCTTGAGCCCCTCGGCCAGGATCTCCTCCAGGGCCGCCACACCCGCGCCGTCGGCGTTGCTCGCGGCCAGCCGGGCCGCCTCCGCCTCCAGCAGCGTGCGGACGGTGAGGAGCTGGTCGGCCTCCTCCTCCGTCGGCTCGTGCACGAACGCGCCCTGCGCGGGCCGCAGATCGACCCAGCCCTCGGTGTTGAGCCGCTGCAGCGCCTCGCGCACCGGCTGGCGGGAGACGCCGAGGTGGCCGGCGAGTTCGCTCTCGACGAGGTGCTGGCCGGGCTGGAGGGCGCGGGTGGTGATGAGTTCGAGCAGCGCCTCGTAGACCCGGTCGCGCAGCGGTCCGGGCCGTTCGAGCCTGGGCACCGCCCCCTGGGGCAGTCCGGTCGACAACATCGCGGTCCCCCTCCTCGGCGGCGCCGCGCACCGCCGCGAACGCCGGTGCACCGCAACGCCAGTAGTGATTGTCTTTCGTCTACAGTCTACGGCGCACGGACACCAGGGGATCGAGGAGTCGGCCTCGTCACACCCGCGACGGGCTCAGGGACAGCGCACGACCTGCCCCGCGTACGACAGGTTCCCGCCGAACCCGAAGAGCAGCACCGGGTCGCCGCACGACACCGCGCCCTGTTCGACGAGCTTGGAGAAGGCGAGCGGGATGCTGGCGGCCGAGGTGTTGCCGGACTCGATGACGTCGCGGGCGACGACGGCGTTGACGGCGCCGAGCCGGCGGGCGAGGGGTTCGATGATCCGCAGGTTGGCCTGGTGCAGTACGACCCCGGCGAGGTCCTCGGGCGCCAGCCCCGCCTTCTCGCAGGCCTGGCGGGCGACGACCGGCAGCTGGGTGGCGGCCCAGCGGTAGACGCTCTGCCCCTCCTGCGCGAACCGCGGCGGCGTCCCCTCGATCCGCACCGCGTGCCCCATCTCGGGCACCGAGCCCCACAGCACCGGGCCGATCCCCGCCTCCTCGCCGGGGGCGCAGGCCTCCACCACGGCGGCGCCCGCCCCGTCGCCGACGAGCACGCAGGTGGTGCGGTCGGTCCAGTCGGTCACGTCGGTCATCTTGTCGGCGCCGACGACCAGCACCCGGCTCGCGCCGCCGGCCCGTACGGCGTGGTCGGCGGTGGCGAGGGCGTGGGTGAATCCGGCGCACACCACGTTGATGTCCATGACGGCGGGCCCGGGCATGCCGAGGCGGGCCGCGACCCGGGCGGCCATGTTGGGCGAGCGGTCGATGGCGGTGGACGTGGCGACCAGCACGAGGTCGATCTCGGCGGCCGTCCGGCCGGCCGCCGCCAGCGCCTTGGCGGCGGCGTGCGCGGCCAGCTCGTCGACCGGTTCGTCGGGGCCGGCGACGTGACGGGTGCGGATGCCCACCCGGCTCGTGATCCACTCGTCGCTGGTGTCGACCATGCCCGCCAGGTCCTCGTTGGTGAGGACCCGGGCGGGCTGGTAGTGGCCGACGGCGGCGATGCGCGAGCCGATCATGGGTGGATCCCCCTCGGTGGTCGGGTGCGGGATGCACCAGTCTGATCAGTGACTCACCGGTACGAGGGCAGGTGAAGCGACAGGAAACGGGTGCCGGGCTTGTCGGCTTCCGTCAGCCTCCGGAGAGGGGGCGCCGCGGCTCCGCGGTCAGCCGGTGAACAGTTGTGCCGCCTTGCGCACGAGCTCGTACAGTCCGTAGGCGAGCGGCGCGCCCACCCACAGCCAGGAGAAGGCGATCAGTCCGCGGCGGTCGGGGCTAGGCGGACTCTGGCTGCTGTCGCCGGTCATCGGCGGCCTCCTTCGGCGTCTCGGGGCCGGGGTCGAGGTCGGGGAGGTGATGGCGGGGGTGGACGGGCCGGACCAGCTCGTTGGCGACGAAGCCGACGACGAGCAGCCCGATCATGATCACCAGCGACAGCCCGTACAGGGACGGGCCGTGCCGGCCCGCCTCCTCCTGGCGGTCGGCGACCCAGTTCACGATCAGCGGTCCGAGCACACCGGCCGTGGACCAGGCGGTGAGCAGCCGGCCGTGGATGGCGCCCACCTCGTAGGTGCCGAAGAGGTCCTTCAGGTACGCCGGGACCGTGGCGAAGCCGCCGCCGTAGAAGGAGAGGATCACCAGGGCGCACAGCACGAACAGCGGCTTGGAGGAGTCGCCCAGCAGCCAGATGAGCGCGTACATCAGCGCGCCGGCGCCGAGGTAGACCCGGTAGACGTTCTTGCGGCCGATGAGGTCGGAGGTGGTGGACCAGCCGATGCGGCCCGCCATGTTGGCCGCCGACAGCAGGGCGACGAACCCGGCGGCGGCGGTCGCCGACACCGGTGCGGAGGTGTCCGCGAAGAAGTCGGTGATCATCGGCGCGGCCTTCTCCAGGATGCCGATGCCCGCGGTGACGTTCAGGCACAGCACGAGCCACAGCAGCCAGAACTGCGGGGTGCGCACCGCCGAACGGGCCGAGACCTGCGGCCCGGTGAGCACGGAGGGCGCTCCGGCCACCGGACGCGCGGTGCGCGGCACCCGCACCAGCACCACGCCGAGCAGCATGAACACGGCGTACGTCAGCCCGTGCACGAGGAAGGCGAGCGCGATGCCGGCGCTGTCGGCACCGAAGGACTCGAGCATCTGCGCCGACCAGGGCGAGGCGATCAGCGCGCCGCCGCCGAAGCCCATGATGGCGATGCCGGTGGCCATGCCGGGCCGGTCCGGGAACCACTTGATGAGCGTCGAGACGGGTGAGATGTAGCCGATGCCCAGGCCGATGCCGCCGACGAAGCCGTAGCCGAGGACGATCAGCCAGTACTGCTCGGTGGCCGCGCCCAGGGCGGAGAGCAGGAAGCCGGAGGAGAAGCAGACCAGGGCGACGGTCATCGCCCAGCGCGGGCCCCGGCGTTCGACGAGGGTGCCGCCGAACGCGGCGGACAGGCCGAGCATGACGATGCCGAGCTGGAAGGGCAGCGCGCTCTGGGTGCCGCTGAGGCCGAGCGCGGACTCCAGCGGCGGCTTGAACACGCTCCACGCGTAGGCCTGGCCGATGGAGAGGTGGACGGAGAGCGCGGCGGGCGGCACGAGCCAGCGGCTCCAGCCCGGGGGTGCGACAGGGGGGCTCATGAGTCCCCCACCGTAGGGACGACGGGGGCCATTGAGAAGGCAGTTGAGCAGACAACCACTGGTACTGCACAAAGCCTTGCTGGGGCCTCTTCCATACTGTAGACAATATTTCGTCGACAGAGATTCGGCGGTTCCCGGTCCTCGGTGTCCCTCGACCGAACGGAGCTCCCCTCGCCATGAAAGTCGCAGTCCTCGGTGCCGGGGCGATCGGCGCCTACGTCGGTGCCGCGCTCCACCGTGCGGGCGCCGACGTGCATCTCATCGCCCGTGGACCGCATCTGGCGGCCATGAGGCAGTACGGCGTACGCGTGCGCAGCCCGCGCGGCGACTTCACCGCGCACCCCCGCGCCACCGGCGACCCGGCCGAAGTCGGCCCGGTCGACTACGTGTTCCTGGGTCTCAAGGCGAACTCGTACGCGGCGTGCGGGCCGCTGATCGAGCCGCTGCTGCACGGCACCACGGCGGTCGTGGCCGCCCAGAACGGCATCCCCTGGTGGTACTTCCACCGGCACGGCGGGCCGTACGACGGCCGCCGCCTGGAGAGCGTGGACCCGGACGGCGCGGTCAGTGCGGTGCTCGCGCCCGAACGGGCCGTCGGCTGCGTCGTCTACGCGGCCACCGAACTCCAGCAGCCCGGCGTCGTACGCCATGTGGAAGGCACCCGCTTCTCGATCGGCGAGCCGGACCGGAGCGTCTCCGCGCGCTGTCTGGCCCTGAGCGAGGCGATGCGGGCCGGGGGCCTGAAGTGCCCGGTCGAGCCGGACCTGCGCAACGACATCTGGCTGAAGCTGCTGGGCAACATCTCCTTCAACCCGATCAGCGCCCTGGCCCGCGCCACCATGCGGCAGATGTGCCTGCACGGCGGCACCCGGCGGGTCATCGAGACGATGATGGCCGAGACGCTGGCGGTCGCCGGGGCCCTCGGCTGCGAGGTCGGCGTCTCCATCGAGCGCCGCCTCGCGGGCGCGGAGAAGGTCGGCGACCACCGCACCTCCACGCTCCAGGACCTGGAGCGCGGCAAGCCGCTCGAACTCGACGTCCTGCTCGCGGCCGTCGTCGAACTGGCGGAGATCACCGGTGTCCCGGTGCCCACCCTGCGCACCGTGCACGCCCTGTCGGACCTGCTCGCGCTGAGGAGCGCCGCATGAGGAAACGCGACCGGAACCCCAAGACCTACACCCGCCTCACCCACCCCCTCGTCCGGGATACGCGCGACGCGCCCTTCCGCCGGGCGACCTGGGACGAGGCCCTGGACCGTACCGCCCGGGGCCTGGCGGCGGCGCGCGGCGCGTTCGGACTGTTCTCCTGCTCCCGCGCGACCAACGAGACGAACTACGTGGCGCAGAAGTTCGCCCGGGTCGTCATGGGCACCAACAACGTCGACTCCTGCAACCGCACCTGCCACGCCCCGTCCGTGGCCGGCCTGTCGGCCGCGTTCGGCTCGGGCGGCGGCACGTCGTCGTACGAGGAGGTCGAGCACACCGACGTCATCGTGATGTGGGGCTCCAACGCCCGCTTCGCGCACCCGATCTTCTTCCAGCACGTGCTGAAGGGGATCCGGGGCGGCGCCCGGATGTACGCGGTCGACCCGCGCCGGACCTCCACCGCCGAGTGGGCGGAGGGCTGGCTCGGGCTGAACGTCGGCACGGACATCGCGATGGCGCACGCGATCGGCCGCGAGATCATCCACGCGGGCCTGGTCAACGAGGCGTTCGTACGGCGGGCCACCACGGGTTTCGAGGAGTACAGGGAGCTCGTCGAGCCGTGGACCCTGTCCCTCGCGGAGAAGGTGACGGGCGTACCGGCGCCCGCGATACGGGAGCTGGCGCACGCCTACGCCCGCGCCGAGCGCGCCCAGCTGTGCTGGACCCTCGGCATCACCGAGCACCACAACGGCACCGACAACGTGCGCGCCCTGATCAACCTCTCCCTGCTCACCGGTCACGTCGGCCGCTACGGCTCGGGCCTGCAGCCCCTGCGCGGCCAGAACAACGTGCAGGGCGGCGGCGACATGGGCGCGATCCCCAACCGGCTGCCCGGCTTCCAGGACATCCTCGACACCGGCACCCGCCTGAAGTTCGGGGCGGCCTGGGACACCGTCATCCAGCCGCACCACGGACTGACCCTGACGGAGATGTTCGAGGCCATGGAGGACGGCTCCCTGCGCGCCGTCTACTGCATCGGCGAGAACCCGGCCCAGTCGGAGGCGGACGGCGAACAGGCGGTGCGCCGGCTGAAGGAGCTGGACTTCCTGGTGGTCCAGGACATCTTCCTGACGAGGACCGCCGAACTGGCCGACGTCGTCCTCCCCGCGACCGCCGGCTGGGCGGAGACCGAGGGCACCACCACCAACAGCGAGCGCCGGGTGCAGCGGGTCCGCCGGGCCGTGGTCCCGCCCGGTGAGGCGCGCGAGGACATCGACATCCTCTGCGACCTCGCCTCCCGCCTCGGCCACGACTGGAAGTACGCCGACGCCGAGGCGGTGTGGAACGAGCTGCGCTCGGTCTCCCCGGACCACTACGGCATGACGTACGAGCGGCTGGACGAACACCAGGGCATCCAGTGGCCGTGCCCCGCCACGGACGCGCTGGAACCGACCTACCTGCACGGCCGCCTGTGGAACCCGGACCCGGAACTCCGGGGCAGGCCCGCCCCCTTCGGCATCGTCCGGCACGACCCGCCGGTCGACCTCACCGACGAGCGGTACCCGATCCGGCTCACCACGGGCCGCCGCCTCGACTCCTACAACACGGGCGTGCAGAGCGGCAGTTTCGCGTCACCTCTCCGTCGCGGCGAGTACGTCGAGCTGTGCCCGGAGGACGCCGAGCGGTACGGGGTCGTGGTCGGCGAGGAGGTGCGGGTCACCTCGCGGCGCGGTTCCGTGCTGGCGCCGGTCTGGGTCGACACCGGACTGCGACCCGGACTCGCGTTCATGACGTTCCACTTTCCCGACGAGGTGGACACCAACCGGCTGACGATCGAGGCGAACTGCCCGATCGCGGGGACGGCGGAGTTCAAGGCGTCGGCGATCCGGATCGAGAAGGTGAGCACCAGTGGACCTGCACTTCGGTGACAGCGAACCGACGGACGACGAGCGTGCGGCCGTGGACGCCCTGCTCGGTCCCCCCGAGTCGTCCTGGGAGGGCGCCGACCGCTCCGACGCCGACCTCAGGTGGGCCCGCGGCGGCCGCGAGGCCCGCGACCGCCGCGACCTGCTGCTGCCGGGGCTGCACGCCGTCAACGACCGGGTCGGCTGGATCAGCGAGGGCGCCCTGCACTACCTGTGCCGCCGCCTGACGGTCCCCCCGGCGGAGGCCTACGGCGTCGCCACCTTCTACGCGATGTTCTCCGTCCGCCCCCGCCCGGCGACGGTCCTGCACCTCTGCACGGACCTGGCCTGCACGGCGGCGGGCGCGGCACAGCTGTGCGAGTCGGTGGAATCCCGCCTGGGCCCGGAATCCGGCGTCCAGGTCGAACGAAGCCCCTGCCTGGGCCTGTGCGAACGAGCACCGGCAACCTTGGTAATCCGAGCCGGCGAATCAGCCTGTCCGGCGTTTGAGGACGAGGCCCGTTCAGGGCCGATGGGGGGTCCGGGGGCGCAGCCCCCGGGGGACGGGAACGGGAAGGGGCGGCGGGGGCGAGAAACCACACGAGCCACCGCCGTCGTCGCCCCCGCCACCCCCGACACCGCGATCCACGCCGCCACCGCCCCCGAGACCGCACCCCCCGAACCCCCACCCACCGCCGCCGTCCCCCAGGCCGGCGACCCCACCCTCACCCTCCTCCACCGCATCGGCAGAGCCGACCCCACCGACCTCGACGACTACCGCGCGAACGGCGGCTACACCGCCCTCCGCCGCGCCTTCGCCCTCGGCCCCGCCGCCGTCATCCGCGAGGTCACCGACTCCGGCCTCCTCGGCCGCGGCGGCGCCGCCTTCCCCACCGGCCGCAAGTGGCAGGCCACGGCCTCCCAGCCGGATCATCCCCACTACCTCGTCTGCAACGCCGACGAATCCGAGCCGGGCACGTTCAAGGACCGCGTCCTCATGGAGGGCGACCCGTTCGCGCTGGTCGAAGCCATGACCATCGCGGCGTACGCGACCGGCGCGCACCGGGGCCACCTCTACCTCCGCGGCGAATACCCACGCGCCCTGCACCGCATGGAGCACGCCATCGCCCAGGCCCGGGCCCGCGGCCTCCTCGGAGAGGACATCCTCAACCACGGCTACGCCTTCGACATCGAGATCAGGCGCGGCGCGGGCGCCTACATCTGCGGCGAGGAGACAGCCCTCTTCAACTCCATCGAGGGCTACCGCGGCGAGCCCCGCGCCAAGCCCCCCTTCCCCGTGGAGAAGGGCCTGTTCGGCAAGCCGACCGTCGAGAACAACGTGGAGACCCTGGTCAACGTCCTGCCCGTCCTCACCATGGGCGCCCAGGCCTACGCGGCGACCGGCACGGAGAGGTCCACCGGCCCCAAACTCTTCTGCGTCTCGGGCAGCGTGGCCCGCCCCGGCGTCTACGAACTCCCCTTCGGGGCGACCCTTCGCGAACTCCTCCGGCTCGCCGGCGTCCGCGACAACCTCCGGGCGGTCCTCCTGGGCGGAGCCGCCGGCGGTTTCGTACGCCCCGACGAACTGGACGTCCCCCTCACCTTCGAAGGCACCCGGGAGGCGGGCACCACCCTCGGCTCCGGGGTCGTCATGGCCTTCGACGACACGGTCCCGCTCCCCCGCCTCCTCCTGCGCATCGCCGAGTTCTTCCGCGACGAGTCGTGCGGCCAGTGCGTCCCGTGCCGGATCGGCACCGTCCGCCAGGAGGAGGCGCTGCGCCGGATCGCCGACCGCACCGGCGCCGACGCCGCCGCCGACATCACCCTGCTGCGCGAGGTCGGCCGCGCGATGCGGGACGCCTCGATCTGCGGTCTGGGACAGACCGCGTGGAACGCCGTGGAATCCGCCATCGACCGTCTGGGGGCGTACGAATGACCGTGACACCGCTGGGGATCCCCCGCCGCCTGCTGGAGTTCACCCTCGACGGAGAGCCGGTCCGGGCGCCCGAGGGGTCGACGGTCCTGGACGCCTGCCGTGCCGCCGGGAAGGACATCCCGACCCTCTGTGAGGGCGACACCCTCACCCCGAAGAACGCCTGCCGCGTCTGCGTGGTGGAGGTCGAGGGCTCCCGCACCCTGGTCCCCGCCTGCTCCCGCAGGGCCGAGCCGGGCATGGAGGTGCGCACCGGCACCGAGCGGGCCCGGCACAGCCGCAAGGTCGTCCTGGAACTCCTCGCGTCCTCGGTCGACCTGTCGACGACCCCCCGCGTCGCCGACTGGATGAAGGAGTACGAGGCGAAACCGGACCGCTTCGGCCCGGACGCGGCCCGGCTCGGCGAGGAACCCAGGATCGACAACGACCTGTACGTCCGCGACTACGACAAGTGCATCCTCTGCTACAAGTGCGTGGACGCCTGCGGCGACCAGTGGCAGAACACCTTCGCGATCTCGGTCGCGGGCCGCGGTTTCGACGCCCGGATCGCCGTGGAGCACGACGCCCCGCTGACCGACTCGGCGTGCGTGTACTGCGGCAACTGCATCGAGGTCTGCCCCACCGGGGCCCTGTCGTTCAAGTCGGAGTTCGACATGCGGGCGGCGGGTACGTGGGACGAGTCGCGTCAGACGGAGACGACGACCGTGTGCGCGTACTGCGGTGTGGGCTGCAACCTCACCCTCCATGTGCAGGACAATGAGATCGTGAAGGTCACGTCGCCGCACGACAATCCGGTGACCCACGGCAACCTGTGCATCAAGGGCCGCTTCGGCTTTTCGCACGTGCAGAACCGGGACTGAACGGAACTGGTAGGGACATGGGACGAGTCACGGAACGACGCAAGGTGCTCCGCATCCGGGACGGGGCGGTCTCCAGCCGCCCCGACACGCTCGTCGCCGAGGAACCCCTGGAGATCCGGCTGAACGGCAGGCCGCTGGCGATCACCATGCGCACGCCCGGCGACGACTTCGCGCTCGCCGCGGGCTTCCTGGTGAGCGAGGGAGTACTCGCCACCGCCTCGGACCTGCAGAACATCGTCTATTGCGCGGGCGCGACGGTCGACGGCTCGAACACCTACAACGTGGTCGACGTGAAGACCGCCCCCGGAGTGGTGATCCCGGACATCACACTCGAACGCAACGTCTACACCACGTCCTCCTGCGGTCTGTGCGGCAAGGCCAGCCTCGACGCCGTGCGCACGACGGCCCGCCACCCCATCGCCGACACTCCCCCGCTGCGTGTCGAGCCGGAACTGCTGGCGGGCCTGCCCGACCGGCTGCGCGAGGCCCAGCGGGTCTTCGACCGCACGGGCGGCCTGCACGCGGCGGCCCTGTTCGACGAGGACGGCGAGCTGCTCGACGTACGGGAGGACGTGGGCCGGCACAACGCGGTCGACAAGCTGGTCGGCCGTGCCCTGCAGAGCGGGAACCTGCCGCTGTCCCGAACGATCCTGCTGGTCTCCGGCCGGGCCTCGTTCGAGCTGGCGCAGAAGGCGGTCATGGCCGGCGTTCCGATGCTGGCGGCGGTCTCCGCGCCGTCCTCGCTGGCCGTGGACCTGGCGGCGGAGACGGGCCTGACCCTGGTGGGCTTCCTGCGGGGCGGTTCCATGAACGTGTACGCGGGTGAGGACCGCATCGCCCTGCGGGCCGCGGCCGCCCGGGGCTGACCGGTCCCGCTCGCTGCACGGCGGCGGGGCCCCTGCCGGCGGGGAGCGCCCCCTGCGCCGCGGGGCCCCGCCTCGATCCCGTACCGCGCCGCCCCCTCACGTCTCCCCTCCGGACGTCTGATCAATTGCCACCGAAGAACGACGATCAGTAGGTTCGGGACGTCGAATATCGAACGGCACGCTGTTCCGGTGTGCCAGGGGGAGGGGGACTCGCGGATGCGTACGCGATGTCGGAACTCGGGTCGCTCGACCCGGTCTGTCGGTACGGGGGCGGACGGGTCCGGTGGTCTCTCGCGGGGTGCCGCGGTGCGCGCCGCCGCACCCCGGCGCGCCGCCGCGGGCCTGCTCGCCCTCGCCGTCGTGTTCGTGGTGGCCGCGGGGGCCGGGTGCGATGTCGTCGGAGGCTCGGGCTCGGGTCCGTCCGCGTCCTCCGAGGGCGGCGAGGCGCCCCGCAGGGACGAGCGCAAGGCGACGAACCCGCCACCGGGGCTGCCCGCGGCCTTCACCACCGGCCAGCGGCTCGACTGGTCGGCCTGCCCGGCGCCGTCCGGGGCGCAGGGGGACGGTGACGCCCCGGGCGACGGCTGGGAGTGCGCCACGATGAAGGCGCCGCTGGACTACGGGCGGCCCGGCCGCGACACGATCGACGTCGCCATGATCCGGAAGAGGGCCACCGGACCGGAGCGGAAGCGGATCGGATCGCTCCTCCTCAACTTCGGCGGCCCCGGCCAGTCCGGCGTCGTGGGGCTCCCCGAGTTCGCGAGCGACTACGCCGCGCTGGGCGAGCAGTACGACCTGGTCAGTTTCGATCCGCGAGGCATCGGCGGGACGGCCCCCGTGATCTGCGGGGAGAAGGAGTACGAGGGCGCCGCCGCCTGCGGGAAGCACTCCGGTGAACTGCTGCCGTACGTCGGCACCTCCCACACGGCGCGCGACATGGACCTGATGCGCTATCTCCTCGGTGACGAGGAACTGCACTACTTCGGCGTCTCCTACGGCACCAGACTGGGCGGCGTCTACGCCCACCTGTTCCCGGGGAACGTGGGCCGGCTCGTGCTCGAAGCCCCGGCCGACCCGACGCTGGACCGCCTGCAGGGCGAGCTCAGCCAGGTCAAGGCCGTCCAGCGCGCCTTCGACCGCTTCGCCGAACACTGCGCGAAGGCCTACGACGACTGCCCCACCGGCAGCGGCCCCGAGCAGGCCGGACAACGCGTCACCGAGCTGCTGGACGAGCTCGGGGAGAAGCCCGCGCCCACCGACGGCGGCGGGGAACTCGACGACGGTCTCGCCGCCCACGCCATCGCGAACCACCTGGACAGCGGCAAGGAGGGCTGGGGGCCGCTGGTGAAGGCGCTCCGCGAGGTCATGGAGCGGGGCACCGGCGACGCGTTGCTGGAGGAGGCGTACGACCACGGCCCGGACACCCAGTCACGCGGCACCCGGGCCGGCGCCGGAGCCCGCGGCGGGACCTCGGGCGGCAACGGCACGTCCGCCTTCGCGGCGATCACCTGCGCCGACTCCGACCTGCGCCCCGACTTCGCCGAAGCCGAGGAGATGACGAAGCGGATCGAGGCGGCCTCCCCCGTCTTCGGCGAGACCTGGGCCACCGGCGTCCACCTCTGCTACGAGTGGCCGTTCGGCGGCGAGAGCGCCACCCCCGACGTCAGCGCGGACGGTGCCGCCCCGATCCTCGTCGTCGCCAACACCGGCGACCCGACGACGCCGTACGAGGGCGCCGAGCGGATGGCGGCCGAGCTGGGCGAGGGGGTCGGCGTGCTGCTGACGGTGCGGGACGAGGGCCACGGGTCGTACCCCTTCAACCGCTGCGCGACCGAGGCCGTCGACGCGTACCTCCTCCACGGCACGACCCCCCGGGCCGGCACGACGTGCCCGTGATGCCGGTCCTCACCGGCCGGAGCGGCCGGGACGCTCAGCCGGAACGTGTCCCCGTACCGGCCTCGGTTCGTGAGCGTCCGGCTCGGTCCGGGACGGTGACCTCCTCGGCGTCCGTCCCGACCGGGTCGTGCGACCGGCGCTTGGCGATCACCGCGCACACCATCAGCTGCATCTGGTGGAACAGCATCAGCGGCAGCACGGCCAGCGAGGCCTGCGCCCCGAACAGCACGCTCGCCATGGGAAGGCCGGCGGCCAGCGACTTCTTCGAACCGGCGAACTGGATCGCGATCCGGTCCTCCCGGCCGAACCGCAGCGCCTTGGCGCCGTACCAGGTCAGCAGCAGCATCACCGCGAGCAGCACGGCCTCCACCGCGAGCAGTCCGCCGAGCCGGGCGGGGCTCACCTGGTGCCAGATGCCCTGGACCATGCCCTCGCTGAACGCGGTGTAGACGACGAGCAGGATCGAGCCGCGGTCGACCAGCCCCAGCACCTTCCGGTGCCGGGAGACGAAGGAGCCGATCCAGCGGCGCAGCAGCTGCCCGGCGACGAACGGCACCAGCAGCTGGAGCACGATCCTCACCACCGAGTTCGCCGAGAACCCGCCCCCACTGCCGCCCAGCAGTGTCGCCGCGAGCAGCGGGGTGACGACGATGCCGGCCAGGGAGGAGAAGGAGCCGGCGCAGATCGCGGCGGGCACGTTGCCGCGGGCGATCGAGGTGAACGCGATCGACGACTGGATGGTGGACGGGACCAGGGTGAGGAAGAGCAGGCCCTGGTAGAGCGGGTCGGTCAGGAACACCGGGACGAGTCCGCGGGCGGCCAGGCCCAGCACCGGGAAGACGACGAAGGTGCAGGCCAGCACGGCGACATGGAGCCGCCACTGCTTCAGCCCGTCCAGGGCCTCACGGGTGGACAGCCGGGCGCCGTAGAGGAAGAACAGGAAGGCGATCGCGGCGGTGGAGGCGCCGGAGGCGAGGTCCGCGCCGGTCCCCCGGGCGGGGAGCAGCGCGGCGAGGCCCACCGTCCCGAGCAGCAGCAGGATGTACGGGTCGATCGGCAGCCGACTCGGCCGACGCAGGCGTTTCACGGTGCTCCACTTGCTCATGTGCTCGGTACTCAGGGGTGCACGGGCGTCCCCTCCCCATCCTGCTCCCTCCCGCCGTGATCGGGAATCCGGTATACCGCTCTCACTGTCATCACGTTCCGCGATGACCGCCGCTACTCTGGCCGCATGTACGACCCGACGCAGCTGCGGACCTTCCTGTCGGTGGCGCAGACGCTGAGCTTCACGCAGGCGGCGCGGCGGCTCGGGCTGCGCCAGTCGACGGTGAGCCAGCACGTACGGCGGCTGGAGGAGGCCGCCGGGCGGCAGCTGTTCACGCGGGACACCCACTCGGTGGAGCTGACCGAGGACGGGGAGGCGATGCTCGGCTTCGCCCGGCGGATCCTGGACGTGCACGAGCAGGCGACGCAGTTCTTCACCGGCACCCGGCCGCGCGGACGGCTGCGGTTCGGCGCGTCGGAGGACTTCGTGCTGACCCGGCTGCCGGAGATCCTGAAGCGGTTCCGGCACGAGCACCCGGAGGTCGATCTGGAACTGACGGTCGAACTGTCGGGCATCCTGCACGAGCGGCTGACGGCGGGCCGGCTGGACCTGGTGCTGGCCAAGCGGCTGCCGGAGGACCCGCGGGGCGAGCTGGTCTGGCACGACGAGCTGGTGTGGATCGGCGCGCCGGGGCTGCGGCTCGACCCGGACCGTCCGGTGCCGTTGATCGTCTACCCACCGCCGGGCATCACCCGGGCCCTCGCCCTGCGGGCGTTGGAGCGGGAGGGCCGTCAGTGGCGCGTCGTGTGCACCAGCGGCAGCCTCAACGGGCTGCTCGCGGCGGCCCGCGCCGGGCTCGGGGTGATGGTGCACTCGCGCGGACTGATCCCGCCGGGGCTGGTGCGGATGCCGGAGCGGGCGGGGCTGCCGGAACCGGGCGAGGTGGACTTCGTGGTGGTGCACGGGCGGCGCCGCCCCTCCGCGCAGGGTGCGGCGGACGCGCTGGCGTCGGCGATCCTCGCGGGCGGCGACCGGCTGCACCGGGGCGGGCGGGGGTGACGTTTCGGCCCTGCCGCACGCTGACCCAGTGGGACCGGTGCGGCATCCCAAGGAACGGTCATGCGGTCGTACGGATTCGGTGGAGATTGCGGCACCGGAACTTACTCGACCGTCAGGATTCTGTCCGGCCCTTCCCCATGTGAGCGCTTTTTCCTTCACCGGCCGGCGTGGACATGAGCTCCGCCCGGTTTCCGACCCCCTCCCGCCCTCCGGTCGCGTGGGGTAGCTTTCACGGCGCCGTGCGGGACGAGGACGTCGCCGCACCAGTCCGGGCGCCGATGAGCGGGGAGCGGGATTGCGCGAGTTCACCAGCCCTCCGTCGGCCCTGGAGCCCCCGGCGGGCGGTCTGGCCGACGTGGTCTTCCGGTATGCCGAGGAGGACCCGTCGCGCATCGCGCTCGGCCGCAAGGACACCACCGGCCGGTGGCGGGACGTGACCAGCGCGGAGTTCCGCGACGAGGTGCTCGCCCTCGCGAAGGGCCTCCTCGCGGGCGGCGTCCGGTTCGGCGACCGGGTCGCGATCATGTCCCGTACCCGGTACGAGTGGACGCTCTTCGACTTCGCGCTGTGGACGATCGGCGCGCAGGTCGTGCCCGTCTACCCCACGTCCTCCGCCGAGCAGTGCCTGTGGATGCTGCACGACGCGGAGGTGACGGCCGCGATCGTGGAGCACGAGGACCACGCGATGACGATCGCCACCGTCATCGACCGGCTGCCGCGGATGCGCCGGCTGTGGCAGCTCGACGCGGGCGCGGTGCAGGAGCTGTACGACGCGGGCGCGCACCTCGACGACGACGTGGTGCACCGGCACCGGCGGGCGGTCACCCCCGACTCCGTCGCGACGGTCATCTACACCTCGGGCACCACCGGCCGCCCCAAGGGCTGTGTGCTCTCGCACGGCGGCTTCATGTACGAGGCGGACACCGTCATCGAGCGCTGGGAGCCGGTGTTCCACTCCCGCAGGGGCGACGAGGCGGCGACGCTGCTGTTCCTGCCGCTCGCGCACGTCTTCGGGCGGATGGTGGAGGTCGCGGCGATCCGCGGGAAGGTGAAGTTCGGCCATCAGCCGCAGCTGAACGCGGCGGCGCTGATGCCCGATCTGGCCGCGTTCCGGCCGACGTTCTTCCTCGCCGTGCCCTACATCTTCGAGAAGGTGTTCAACGCGGCGCGGCGCAAGGCGGAGCGGGAGGGCCGCTCGGGGCCGTTCGAGAAGGCCGTCGACGTGGCCGTCAGGTACGCGGACGCGATGGAGGCGAAGGCCTGGGGCACCGGACCCGGCCCGTCCGCGGTGCTGCGGATGCGGCACCAGCTCTTCGACAAGCTCGTCTACGCCAGGATCCGGGCGGCGATGGGCGGCAGGATCCGGCACGCCATGTCGGGCGGCTCGGCGATGGACCGCCGGCTCGGACTGTTCTTCGCGGGCGCGGGCGTGCACGTCTACGAGGGGTACGGGCTCACGGAGTCGACGGCTGCGGCCACCGCCAACCCGCCCGAGCGCACCCGCTACGGGACGGTCGGCCGGCCCATCCCCGGGGTCACCGTGCACATCGCGGACGACGGCGAGATCTGGCTGCACGGCGACAACGTCTTCGACGGCTACCTCAACAACCCCGAGGCCACCGACGAGGCCCTGCACGACGGCTGGCTGGCCACCGGTGACCTCGGCTCCCTCGACGAGGACGGCTACCTCACCATCACCGGCCGCAAGAAGGAGATCCTGGTGACCTCCGGCGGCAAGAGCGTCTCGCCGGGGGCGCTGGAGGAGCGGGTGCGGGACCATCCGCTGGTCAGCCAGTGCATCGTCGTCGGCAACGACCGCCCGTACGTCGCCGCGCTGGTCACCCTGGACCAGGAGGCCGTCGAGCACTGGCTGGCGATGCGCGGCAAGCCGCGGCTGCCACCGGCCGACCTGGTGCGGGACGCGGACCTGGAGACGGAGGTGCGGCGGGCCGTGGTCACGGCGAACACCCTGGTCTCGCAGGCCGAGTCGATCCGCACGTTCCGGATCCTGGCGCAGCCGTTCACCGAGGAGCACGGACTGCTCACGCCGTCGCTGAAACTGAAGCGGAGGGCGATCGAAGAGGCGTACGCGGCCGAGGTCGAGGCCCTCTACCGGACATGAATTTCCCGGTCAGGAATGCGCCACGGGCGGTGATCGTTGACGATGGGGGTAACACCTGTAGTACCTGACCACAACCGAAGGATCGAGAGCTCGTGAGCAAGGTCCCCCCGATCATCCTGAACAACGGCGTCGAGATGCCCCAGCTGGGTTTCGGCGTCTGGCAGGTGCCGGACGCGGAGGCCGAGACGGCCGTGACGACGGCGCTGGAGGCCGGCTACCGCAGCATCGACACCGCGGCGATCTACGGCAACGAGGAGGGCACCGGACGGGCCCTCGCGAAGTCGGGCGTCCCGCGCGAGGACCTCTTCGTCACCACCAAGCTCTGGAACAGCGACCAGGGGTACGACTCCACCCTGCGGGCGTTCGACACGTCCCTGTCGAAGCTCGGCCTGGAGTACGTGGACCTCTACCTGATCCACTGGCCGACGCCCGCCCGGGACCGGTACGTCGACACGTACAAGGCGTTCGAGAAGCTGCTCGCCGACGGCCGGGTCCGCTCCATCGGCGTGTCCAACTTCCTGCCGGAGCACCTGGACCGGCTGATCGCCGAGACGTCCGTCGTCCCGGCGGTCAACCAGATCGAACTGCACCCGCACCTGCAGCAGGGCGCCGCGCGTGAGTACCACGCGGAGCAGGGCATCGCGACCGAGGCGTGGTCGCCGCTCGGTTCCGGCAAGGGGATCCTGGAGATCCCGGCGATCGTGGCGATCGCGCGGAAGCACGGCCGTACGGCGGCGCAGGTGGTGCTGCGCTGGCACCTGCAGCTGGGGAACGTCGTCATCCCGAAGTCGGTGACGCCGTCCCGGATCGAGGAGAACATCGACGTGTTCGGGTTCAGCCTGGACGCGGAGGACCTCGCCGCGATCAGCGCGCTGAACGAGGACCGGCGCATCGGGTCGGACCCGGCGGAGGTCAACAGCTGATCCCACGCGCACGACGGCCTCCCCCGCTCCGGGGGAGGCCGTCGTGCGCCCGTGGGACGCGGTGCTCAGTTGGGCTGGCCGACGGGCCGTACGACCACGGTGTTGACGTCGACACCGGCCGGCTGCGCCACGGCCCACACGACCGAGTCGGCGATCTGGTCGGCGGTGAGCGGACGGCCGGGCGGGAGGCTGCCGTAGGAGTCCCAGAACGGCGTCTCCGTCCGGCCGGGCGCGATCAGGGTCACGCCCACGCCCCACTCGGTGACCTGCCGCCGGGTGTTCTCGGCGAGCCCCGTCACCGCCCTCCCCCACTCTCGGCTTCGCTCGAGCGGGAGGTACCCCCATGGTGGCCCCGTAGAGGTTGCCGGGCCCGTGCACGAACCCGGCGACGCTGCCGACCAGCACGATCCGCCCACGGGTCTCCTTCAGGGCGTCGACGGAGGCCCTGATCAGCAGGGCGGGACCGAGGACGTTGGTCAGCACCATCTCGGTCCACCCGGCGGGGTCGCCCTCGGCGACCGAGTCGTGGGTGGCGAAACCGGCGTTGGCGACGACGGTGTCCAGCCGGCCGAACCGCGTCAGCACGGTGCCCACCGCCGTCCGTACGTCGTCGTACTCGGCTGCGTTCCCGGTGATCGTCAACAGGTCCTCGGGCTCCCCGAGTCCCTTCGCGAAACCACGCAGCCGCTCCTCACCCCGCCCGGTGACGGCCACCCGCTGTCCCGCGTCCAGCAACCGCCGTGCGACGGCGGCGCCGATACCGCTGCCGCCGCCGGTGATGAGCGCTACCGGAGAATCGGCCATGGCCCCCGTGTGTCGTTGCGTGCCAGGGAGTCCATCACTTGGAGAGCTCTCCAGGTCAAGCCGTCACACGGGCCGTACCGCCGCGTGGACCGTGTGGGCCGCCAGGACGAACACGTCCGGGCGGTGGTGGACGCTCGCCTTGTCGTCGGGGTCGAGGAGGCGGTCGAGGGTGGCGCGGTCGTCGGCGTCCAGGTCCTCGCCGATGACCTCGCGCGTACGGGTGAGGGCGGCGACCACATGGGCGCGGGAGCGGTCCGTGACCGGGGCGGGAAGGTCGAGGAGGAAGGTGCGCGAGCGGGCGTGGTGCAGGCCGGCCGAGGTCAGCAGGGCCGGCCAGTCCTCGACGACCGCCACCGAGCCCGGCAGTTCGGCACGCATCCGGCCGAACCGCTCCTCCTCCACCACGTTGATGCGCGCCTGGAGGCCGGGCCGGCCGAACCCGATGTCGCGGGGCAGATACCGGACGGGCAGACCGCCCTCCATCACGGCCAGCGTGCCGCCGGGCGCCAGCCGCTCCGCGCAGGCGGCCAGCGCGGCGGCCTGGTCCCCGAGGTGGTGCACGCTGCGGCTGGCCCACAGCAGGTCGGCCGGGTAGTCCAGCTCGCCGAGCGCCTCGGGGAGTTCACCGGCGAGGGTGCCGAAACGGTCGCCGGCACCCAGGCGCCCGGCACGGTCCCTGGCCCGCTCCAGCAGCGGTTCGCTGCCGTCGACGGCCACGATCCGCGCGCCCGGGAAGGTCTCGGCGAACAGACACGAGATGACACCGGGACCGCTGCCCGCGTCCACGATCAGTCCCGGTTCCGTCACCTCCTTCGCCAGCCAGTTCAGGGCCCGCTCGTAGAGCGGTGTGAACAGCTCCGCCTCGGATTCGAGCAGGGGGGCCAGCTCGGCCCAGTCGTGGTCGTGCCCGTGTCCGTGCCGGTGCTCGTGGTCGTGGTCGTGCCGGTGGTCGTGGTCGTGCGCCATGGTGCTCAGCCTCTCCGCTCGGATGCCGTCAGGGTGCGACGACGCACCGGTGACGGGCAACCGACGTTGCCGCTCCCGCAAAAAGGGTGCGGCGAATGAGGCGCGCGGCGGTCCGCCGGGGCCGGACCCGGCAGGTCCTGCCCCGGCGGACCGGTGGTCAGCCCGTCACGACAGCGGCGGGTACGCGTTCTTCATCAGCTCCTGGAACTGGGCGGAGAACCAGTGCCCGGAGATCGGGGCATTGCCCAGCGCACCCGACATGTTGTTGTCGTTCCGCGGGTTGCCCGTGTACGTCGGGTCGCACATCCGGTCGAAGCCCTTGCCCTCGTCGTTCTCGATGTGCTCGCTCGCCCCGTCGGACTCACCCGGGGGCTTCATCCAGACGTAGGCGTCGATCCCGGGCTCCGGGGAGGCCTGCGGACGCTCACCGAGGCCGGCTCCCGACTGGTTGCACCAGTTGCCGGTGTTGAAGCGGCGGTCGTAGCGGCCGCCGTCGACGTAGGTGTCCACGCTGGTCGTGGCGCCGGGACCGGTGGGCCGGTTCGCGCCGCCCCAGCCGTTGCGGGAGGTGTCGATCAGCATGCCGATGTTCGAGTCGAAGCCGAGCGAGACCAGCTGGTTGCGCAGCGCCTGGGCGTACGACAGCTCGTCGACGTAACGGTTCCAGCTGACCCACTTGGACTCGCGCACCGACTTGCCGGCCACGTTGTCGGTGATCTTGAAGTGGTCCTCCTTCAGCGCGCTGTAGTTGGCCGTGTTGGCGATGAAGCCGTGCACGTCGGCGACGGTCGCGCCCTCGGCGGTCGCGGCCTGCTTGAACATCTGCGCGGAGGCGCCGAAGTTGTCGTCCCAGCCCAGCCAGCCGTGGTGGCCGGCGTCCACGTAGTTGTAGACGTTGGCCACGTCGCCGAGCTTGTTCAGGGCGTAGCCGACGCCCTTGACGTAGTTGCCGTTGGCCTTCATCACGTCGCAGTTGGGCGTGGCGGTGGGCCGCGGCGACACGTTGGTGACCAGGTTGGGCAGGGAGTCGATCTCGACCGTGGTGACGATCCGCAGCGAGGCGTACTTCGAGTCGGCGAGGATGGCCTTGATCGGGTCGATGTACTGCGTCTTGTACTTGTCGATCTCCGTCGGGCCGAGCTCGCCGTTGGAGGCGAGGGCGGCGCAGTCACGGCCGGGCAGGTTGTAGATGACCAGCTGGATGACGAGCTCGCCGGAACCCTTCTGCCGCAGGGCCTCGTCGAGGTGGTCGCGCAGGCTCATGCCGCCGTTGACGCCGTTGATGGCGGCGGTGCGGTCCAGCCAGACACCGGTGGGCTGGTTCGCGATGCGGCTGCCGCCCGGCTCGGCGGCGGCCTTCGCGGACCACTCGGGGTTCACGTACACCTTGGCGCCGTCGTAGGGGTTGTTCACCCGGCCGGTCGGGTCCGGCGGCGGGTCGGTGGGGCCGCCACCGGAGTCGACGTTGCAGGTCACGCCGTCGAGGGTGAAGGTGGCGGGGACGGCGTTGCTGCCGCTGTAGGTGCCCTGGAAGCCGAAGGTGGCCGAGCCTCCGGTGGCGAGGGTGCCGTTGTAGGACTCGTTGGCGGCGGTGACGTTCGCGCCGGACTGGGTCACCTTGGCGTTCCAGCCGCTGGTGACCTTCTGGTTTCCGGCGTAGGACCACTTCAGCGACCACGACGACTTGGCGGCGCTGTTGTTGGTGATCGTCACGGACGCCGTGAAGCCGGTGTCCCACTGGTTCTGCACCTTGTAGTCCACGGTGCAGGGGACGGCGGCCGCGCCGGACTCGCCGGGGACGGCGGCGATCGCCGTCCCGGTGGCGCCGGCGACCAGCGCCATGGCGGCGAGAAGCGCGGTTCTGGTGCGACTCATGGTGCGGGTTTCCTATCCGTAGGGGGCTGTCCTTCTTGGGCGCGCGCGGACGATCGCGCGGCCTGGTGCCTTACGGGTGGGGGTGACGTCCAGGCCTGTCGGGGACGGGCCTGCGGTGCCGGCGGGGAGTTTCCGGGCAGCACGGACGGCACATGGAGATCCCACGGGAACGAGCGACCCCGCGTCAGGTGCTCCACGGGTGCACGGGGGCGGCTCGAAACACTGAACGCGGGGGGTGGCGCATGAGCGACTCCTTGCAGCTCGGACGCGTCGTGACGGACGCGTCGACTGATGGAACCGCTCCCACTGGTGCACATGAAGCTAGCGCCAAGTGACGGTGAAGAACAGAGGGGCCGCCGACTTTCCCTCGGCTCGGGGCGTCGAATGTTTTCGATTCGCCACAAGGCTTGACCGCCCCCTACCCCGTCCTCACTATGGGAGCGCTCCCACTGGTTCAAGGCTTGACATGTCAGAGTCACAGGAGGAACCAGCACCATGCATCCCCCACCCAGGAGACGCAGAGGCTTACGCCGCTGGCTGACGGCCGCCGCGGCGGCTCTCGCACTTCCGCTGACGATGCTCTCCACCGGCTCGACCCCCGCCCAGGCGGCGGCCGTCCAGTGCAGCGTCGACTACAAGACGAACGACTGGGGCTCCGGATTCACCGCGGAGCTGACCCTCACCAACCGCGGTGCGGACGCCATCGACGGCTGGACCCTGACGTACGACTACGCCGGCAACCAGAAGCTCGTGAACGGCTGGAACGGCAGCTGGTCGCAGTCCGGGAAGACCGTGACCGTGAAGAACGCCGGATACAACGCCAAGATCGCCGCCGGCGCCGCCGTCACGACCGGCGGCCAGTTCACCTACAGCGGCAGCAACGCCGCTCCCACGTCCTTCGCGATCAACGGCACCCCCTGCGTCGGGGCCCACCAGCCGCCGATCACCGTGCTGACCAGCCCTCAGGCCGGCGCCGTCTACACGCAGGGCGAGACGGTCCCGCTCGCCGCCACCGCGGCGGCGGCCGACCAGGCCACCGTCACCAAGGTGGAGTTCTACGACGACACCGTACTGCTGGGCACGGACACCAGCTCGCCCTTCACACTCTCGGCCTCCGGCTTGACCGTGGGCAGTCATTCATTGGTGGCGAAGGCGTACGACAGCATGGGGGCCTCCGCCTCCTCGACGCCGGTCGGCATCACGGTCGCCTCGGGTCCCGCCGTGGTGGCCACGCCGTCCCAGCTGGGCGTCCAGCAGGGCGAGTCGGGCACGTACGAGGTGAAGCTGTCCAAGCAGCCGAGCGCGAACACGACCGTCACGACGGCCCGGGCGAGCGGCAACTCGGGGCTGTCGGTCTCCGGTGGCGCCTCGCTCACCTTCACGCCCTCGAACTGGAACACCGCGCAGAAGGTGACGATCGCCGCCGACTCCTCGGGCAGCGGCTCGGCGGTCTTCGAGTCCTCGGCACCGGGCCACGCCAAGGCCACGGTCACGGTGACGCAGCTGGGCGCCCAGAAGGAGTACGACGCGCGTTTCCTGGAGCTGTACGGGAAGATCACCGACCCGGCGAACGGCTACTTCTCGCCGGAGGGCATCCCGTACCACTCGGTGGAGACGCTGATCGTCGAGGCGCCGGACCACGGTCACGAGACCACCTCGGAGGCGTACAGCTACCTGCTGTGGCTGCAGGCGATGTACGGCAAGGTGACCGGTGACTGGTCGAAGTTCAACGGGGCCTGGGAGATCATGGAGAAGTACATGATCCCGACCCACGCGGACCAGCCGACCAACTCCTTCTACAACGCCTCCAAGCCGGCGACGTACGCGCCCGAGCACGACACCCCGAACGAGTACCCGTCGCAGCTCGACTCGGGAGTCTCGGTCGGCCCCGACCCGATCGCGGCCGAGCTGAAGTCCGCCTACGGCACGGACGACGTCTACGGCATGCACTGGATCCAGGACGTCGACAACGTGTACGGCTACGGCAACTCGCCCGGCAAGTGCGAGGCGGGTCCGGCGGACACCGGGCCGTCGTACATCAACACCTTCCAGCGCGGCCCGCAGGAGTCGGTGTGGGAGACCGTCCCGCAGCCCACCTGCGACGCCTTCAAGTACGGCGGGAAGAACGGCTACCTGGACCTGTTCACCAAGGACGCCTCGTACGCCAGGCAGTGGAAGTTCACCAACGCCCCGGACGCCGACGCGCGCGCCGTGCAGGCCGCGTACTGGGCGGACCTGTGGGCCAAGGACCAGGGCAAGGGCTCCGAGGTCTCCGCGACGGTCGCCAAGGCCGCGAAGATGGGCGACTACCTGCGCTACGCCATGTTCGACAAGTACTTCAAGAAGGTCGGCAACTGCACCAGCCCGTCCTGCCCGGCCGGCACCGGCAAGGACGCCTCGCACTACCTGCTCTCCTGGTACTACGCCTGGGGCGGCGCCACCGACACCTCGGCGGGCTGGGCCTGGCGCATCGGCTCCAGCCACGCCCACGGCGGCTACCAGAACCCCCTCGCCGCGTACGCGCTGAGCGAGTACGCGCCGCTGAAGCCGAAGTCGGCGACGGGCGCGGGCGACTGGGCCAAGTCGATGCAGCGGCAGCTGGAGTTCTACCGCTGGCTGCAGTCCGACGAGGGCGGCATCGCGGGCGGCGCGACCAACAGCTGGGCGGGCCGGTACACGACCCCGCCGGCCGGCACGCCGACCTTCTACGGCATGCACTACGACGAGAAGCCGGTCTACCACGACCCGCCGTCGAACCAGTGGTTCGGCTTCCAGGCGTGGTCGATGGAGCGGGTCGCCGAGCTGTACCAGCAGACCGGCAACGCGCTCGCCAAGCAGGTCCTCGACAAGTGGGTCGACTGGGCGCTGTCGGAGACCACGGTCAACCCGGACGGCTCCTTCCGGATCCCGTCGACGCTGCAGTGGTCGGGCAAGCCCGACACCTGGAACGCGTCGTCGCCCGGCGCCAACAGCGGGCTGCACGTCACCGTCGCCGACTACACCAACGACGTCGGTGTGGCCGCGGCGTACGCCAAGACGCTGACGTACTACGCCGACCGCTCCGGTGACACCGAGGCGGCGGCCACGGCGAAGGCGCTGCTCGACGGCATGTGGGAGAACAACCAGGACGCGCTCGGCATCGCCGTCCCGGAGACCCGCGCCGACTACAACCGCTTCGACGACCCCGTCCACGTCCCGAGCGGCTGGACCGGCACCATGCCGAACGGCGACGCGATCAACTCGTCGTCGACGTTCGAGTCGATCCGGTCCTTCTACCAGGACGACCCGGCGTGGTCGAAGATCGAGTCCTATCTGGCGGGCGGCGCCGCGCCCACCTTCACGTACCACCGGTTCTGGGCCCAGGCCGACATCGCCCTGGCCATGGGCTCGTACGCGGAGCTTCTCGAATAGCCCCCGCCGACGCTCCGCGTACCGGCTCCGGCACCTGACGCCGGGGCCACCCGCGGCCGGGCGGTCCCACCCGCGCACGGTGGGGCCGCCCGGCCCTCGCACGCTCCCCACCTCCACCTCCCCCCAAGAGGAAGGAACGCACCGTGCGAAGAACCCGTGTCCTCACGGCCGTGCTCGCGCTGGCGGCCGGTCTGCTCGCGGGCGGCCCGCCCGCCCTCGCCGCCCCACAGCCGGCCACCACGCTCGCCGCCGACACCTACACCTGGAAGAACGCGCGCATCGACGGCGGCGGTTTCGTGCCCGGCATCGTCTTCAACCGTAGTGAGAAGGACCTGGCCTACGCCCGCACCGACATCGGCGGCGCCTACCGCTGGCAGGAGTCGACGAAGACCTGGACCCCGCTGCTCGACTCGGTCGGCTGGGACGACTGGGGGCACACCGGTGTGGTGAGCCTCGCCTCCGACTCCGCCGACCCCGACCGGGTGTACGCGGCGGTCGGCACGTACACCAATGACTGGGACCCGGCGAACGGCGCGGTGCTGCGCTCCACGGACCGGGGCGCGAGCTGGAAGAAGGCGGACCTGCCGTTCAAGCTGGGCGGGAACATGCCGGGACGGGGCATGGGGGAACGGCTGGCGGTCGACCCCCACGACAACGACGTGCTGTACCTGGGCGCGCCCAGCGGCCACGGGCTCTGGCGGTCGACCGACGCGGGAGCCACCTGGTCCGAGGTGACGGCGTTCCCCAACCCCGGGAACTACGCCCAGGATCCGAGTGACACCTCCGGGTACGCCTCCGACAACCAGGGCATCGTCTGGGTCACCTTCGACGAGTCGACGGGCGGCGCGGGGACGGCGACGAAGACGGTCTACGTCGGGGTCGCCGACAAGGAGAACGCGGTCTACCGGTCGACGGACGCGGGCGCGACCTGGCAGCGCGTCGCCGGGCAGCCGACCGGCTATCTGGCGCACAAGGGCGTCCTGGACGCCGAGAACGGCTACCTGTACCTCGCGTACAGCGACACCGGCGGCCCGTACGACGGCGGCAAGGGCCGGCTGTACCGGTACGCGACGGCGACCGGCACCTGGACGGACATCAGCCCGGTGGCGGAGGCCGACACCTACTACGGCTTCAGCGGCCTGACCGTGGACCGGCAGGACCCCGGCACGGTGATGGCGACGGCGTACAGCTCCTGGTGGCCGGACACGCAGATCTTCCGCTCGACGGACAGCGGCGGCACCTGGACGCAGGCGTGGAGCTACACGTCGTACCCGAACCGCGAGAACCGCTACACGATGGACGTCTCGTCCTCCCCCTGGCTGACCTGGGGCGCGAACCCGTCGCCGCCGGAGCAGACGCCGAAGCTGGGCTGGATGACGGAGGCACTGGAGATCGACCCGTTCGACTCCGACCGGATGATGTACGGGACGGGCGCGACGATCTACGGCACGGAGAACCTGACGAACTGGGACGACGACACCTCGTTCACCATCACCCCGATGGTGCGGGGCCTGGAGGAGACGGCCGTCAACGACCTGATCTCTCCCCCGTCGGGCGCCCCGCTGATCAGCGCGCTCGGCGACGTCGGCGGCTTCCGGCACACGGACCTCACGAAGGTGCCGCCGATGATGTTCACCCAGCCGAACTTCACGTCGACGACGAGTCTGGACTTCGCCGAGTCGAACCCGAACACGGTGGTGCGGGCCGGCAACCTGGACTCCGGGCCGCACATCGCGTTCTCGACCGACAACGGCGCCAACTGGTTCGCGGGGACGGACCCTTCGGGCGTGAGCGGCGGCGGCACGGTCGCGGCGGCGGCCGACGGCAGCCGGTTCGTGTGGAGTCCGCAGGGCGCGGGCGTGCACCACACGACCGGTTTCGGCACGTCCTGGTCGGCGTCGAGCGGCATCCCGGCGGGGGCGGTCGTCGAGTCCGACCGGGTGGACCCGAAGACGTTCTACGGCTTCAAGTCCGGGAAGTTCTACGTCAGTACGGACGGTGGCGCGACGTTCACGGCCTCGTCCGCGACGGGGCTCCCGGCCGGTGACAGCGTGCGCTTCAAGGCGCTCCCGGGTGCGAAGGGCGAGATCTGGCTGGCGGGCGGGGCGAGCGACGGGCCGTACGGCCTGTGGCACTCCACGGACGCCGGGGCGACGTTCACCAAGCTGCCGAATGTCGACGAGGCCGACACCGTCGGCTTCGGCAAGGCGGCGCCGGGCGCCTCGTACCAGACCCTCTTCACCAGCGCGGAGATCGGCGGCGTACGCGGCATCTTCCGCTCCACGGACAAGGGCGCGACCTGGACCCGGGTCAACGACGACGCCCACCAGTGGGGCTGGACGGGCGCGGCCATCACCGGTGACCCGCGGGTCTACGGCCGCGTCTACGTGGCGACCAACGGCCGCGGTGTCGTCTACGGCGACACCTCGGACACCGGAGGCACGGACCCGGATCCGGGTGGGCCCGATCCCGGGCCGACCGGCGCCTGCGAGGTGACCTACAAGATCACCAACCAGTGGGCCGACGGCTTCCAGGCCGACGTCCAGCTGACCAACACGGGCCCGGCCGCCTGGAACGGCTGGTCCCTGACCTGGTCCTTCGCGGACGGCCAGAAGATCTCCCAGCTCTGGAACGGCTCCCACACCCAGTCGGGTGCGGCGGTGGCGGTCCGCAACACCGACTGGAACGGCACGGTGGCGGCGGGCTCGTCGGCGGCCTTCGGCTTCACGGCGAGCAGATCGGCGGCCAACACCGAGCCCACGGCCTTCAAGCTGGGCGGGGAGACCTGCACGGTGAAGTGACCCGGTGCGCCCCGGCCGCCCGCACCTCGTGCGGGCGGCCGGGGTGCGTCCGCTCAGGGGGTGAAGACCGTGGGCCTGGCCGGGGTGGGCATCCCGGCGCCGATGAAGAAGCCGGTGTGCGGGGGCTGGTTGTAGGCGGTGTTCTGCCACGCCAGCGACGTGCGGTACAGGGTGTCGTGGAGGAGCGTGGTGATCCTGCGGTCCGTGTCGTGGGGGGTGGAGTAGATGCGCAGGTTCTTGTTGTCGCTGGTGCGCCAGACGACCTCCTCGCGCCAGTCGCCCAGGATGTCGCCGGACAGGACCGGGGTGGCCTTGGTGCCGTTGTTCGAGGACACGCCCGCGCCGGTCAGCAGGCGGGTGTCGGAGGACGTGCCGTACTTGTCGATGCGGGTGCCGTCGAGGAGTTCGCGGACCGGGTCGCCGTCCCACCAGGAGAGGAAGTTGGCGGAGGAGGGCTTGCGGCCCTTGGTGGCGCCGCCCTCGTCGCGGACGGAGCTGTCGGAGGAGGACCACATCTCCGGGCCGGAGTTGCCCGACCAGACGTCCGCCGCGACCCCGCGGCCGTTGTCGCAGCAGGCGCCCAGCTTCCAGCGGACCGCGCCGTTGGCGGGGTCGATGTAGAGCGCGGCGGGCTGGCTCGTGGACTCGGAGACCTTGTAGTACTCCAGGCCGGAGGTCGACGGGTCGAGGTCGCCGAGGTGCTGGGCGTCGCCGTGGCCGGTCCTGGCGGTCCACAGGCCGTTGCCGTTGTCGTCGACGGCCATCGAGCCGTAGACGATCTCGTCCCGGCCGTCGTTGTCGACGTCCCCGACGGAGAGGGCGTGGGAGCCCTGGCCGTCGTAGCCCTTGCCGCTGTTGGTGGAGGAGCTGGTGTCGAAGGTCCAGCGGCGGGTGAACCGGCCGTCCCGCCAGTCCCAGGCCGCGATGACCGAGCGGGTGTAGTAGCCCCGCGCCATGATCAGGGAGGGGCGGGCACCGTCCAGGTACGCGGTGCCGGCGAGGAAGCGGTCGACGCGGTTGCCGTAGGAGTCGCCCCAGGAGGAGACCGTGCCGCGGGCCGGGACGTAGTCGACGGTGCCCATCGCCTTGCCGGTCCGCCCGTCGAACATCGTCAGGAACTCGGGGCCGGTCAGGACGTACCCGCTGGAGTTGCGGTGGTCGGCGGAGGAGCTGCCGATGACCGCTCCGGTGCCGTCCTTGGTGCCGTCGGCGGTCTTCATGGCGACCTCGGCCCTGCCGTCGCCGTCGTAGTCGTACACCTGGAACTGCGTGTAGTGGGCCCCGGAGCGGATGTTGCGGCCCAGGTCGACGCGCCACAGCCGGGTGCCGTCCAGCTTGACGCCGTCGACGATCGTGTTGCCGGTGTAGCCGGACTGGGAGTTGTCCTTGGCGTTGGTGGGCTGCCACTTGAGCACGATGTCGAGGGCGCCGTCGCCGTCGAGGTCGCCGACGGAGGCGTCGTTGGCCTCGTAGGTGTAGGAGACGCCGTCGGGGGTGGTGCCGCCGGACGGCGGGCTGATCGGCACGTCCTTGTAGCCGGTGCGGAACTGGATCGCGTGCACCGAGTCGCCCTGCTCGGTGCCGTTCACCACCGCGCGGACGGTGTAGTCGGCGTGGGAGGGCGCGCCGGAGTGGAAGTAGGTGGTGGAGCCGGTGATCGGACTGGAGTTGACCTTGGTGCCGGCCCGGTAGACGTTGAAGGCGACGTCGTCCGGGTCGGTGCCGAGCCAGCGCCAGCTGACCAGGTTCCCGCTGCCGGTGTGGACGCTGACGACGCCGCGGTCCAGCTTCTCGACCTGCCGTGCGGTGGCGGCCTCGGCGGGCGCGTCCGACAGCGCGGTCAGGCCGGCGCCGGCCAGCGCCGCCACGGCGAGCGCCGCGGGAAGGAGGACACGGCGTCTGCGGTGCCTGTGGGGGTGGGTCACGGGACGGACCTCCTGGGAGGACGGGTGGGTTCCGCCCCTCAGTCGCCGCCGGGGCGCTCCAGGTTGCCGTCCTTCCGCTTCCGGTACGCCAGGAGACGGAACACGGGGTCGGGGCGGGGCCGGTCCTGGTCCGGGAGTGCGGCCAGGCGGGCGGCGAACTCCTCGGCGAGAGGTTCGCCGGGCGGCAGGGTGACGAACCAGCCGCGTCGCAGGTCCGCGATGGTGCGGCGGGGGCTGCGGCCCTGCCCGTGGCCCCGGAAGCGGGCCTCCCCGGCGGGGAGCAGACCGTGCGCGGCGGCGCAGGCCCCGACGGCCTCGGAGGCGTCGGGGACCGGGCTGCGCGGTCGGGCGGCGAGGATCGCGTCGATGTCGCTGCCGACGTTGTGCGAGGCACCCTTGTGGACGGTGGTGACGTACACCCCGCCGGGCCGCAGCACGCGGGCGCACTCGGCGACGACCGCCCGTACGTCCTCGGCCCCCGGCATCAGGTGCAGCAGCCACACGCTGACCACGGCGTCGAACCGGGCGTCCCCGAAGGGCAGTCGGCGGCTGTCGGCGCGGACCACGGCGCCCGGCAGCCGGTGGGCGGCCATCCGGGTCATCGCCGGGGAGAGGTCGGCGCCCGTCACCCGCAGACCGGCGCGGGCGGCGGCGAACCGCCGGGTCACGATGCCGGTGCCGCACGCCACGTCCAGCAGGTCCCGGGCACCCTCCGGTACGAGGCCCAGTACGGCGTCGGCGGCGGCCGCCGCCCGTGGTTCACCGCCGCGTGAGGCGTCGTACCGTTCCGCTTCCTCGTCGTAGTCCAGCACGCGCCTCAGTGTGCACCGTGTCCGGGTGCCAGGTCCTCCACCCTGCGGGCGAGCTCGAGGTCCTTCTCGGTGACGACGCCGCCCGCGCTGTGGGTGTGCACGGACAGGGCCACCGTGTCGTAGCCGAGGGTGAGGTCGGAGTGGTGGTCGAGCTCCTCCTGCACCTGGGCGATGTGGACGACCATCGCGGTCGCCGCGACGTGCGAGCCGAGCCGGTAGGAGCGGGTGATCCGGTCCCCGTCGAGCGACCAGCCCGGCAGCTCGGCCAGCCGCTCCTCGATCTCCTTCTGCGACAGCGGTTCGACGGGCATGGGCTGCGCTCCTTCGCCGATTCGGGTCCCTTGGTCCGTACGGGACTTCCAGGCTGTCACAGAAGCCCCCCGGAGTCCTGGCCGGAGACGGGCGGCTCCCCGGTACGGCCGTTTCTCGACTACCGTCCTGGCATGACCACTGTCACGTCCGGTACCGCTTCCCGCACCGGGGGCGTGGGCCCGCTGCTGCGCGCCTGGCGGGAGCAGCGGCGGATCAGCCAGCTGGAGCTGGCCCTGCGCGCCGATTCCTCCGCCCGGCACATCAGCTTCATCGAGACCGGCCGTTCCCGGCCCAGCGAGGAGATGGTACTGCGGCTGGCCGAGCACCTGGACGTCCCCGTGCGGGAGCGCAACGCGCTGCTGCTGGCGGCCGGTTACGCGCCCCACTACCCGGAGACCCCGCTGGGCGACCCCGCGCTGGACGTGGTGCGCGAGGGCATCGAGCGGCTGATCACCGGCTTCGAGCCGTATCCGGCGCTGGTGGTGGACGCGGTGTACGACGTCGTGGCGGCCAACCGGGGGGTCGTGGCGCTGTTCGAGGGCGTCCCGGAGTCCCTGCTGACGCCGCCGCTGAACGCGGTGCGGCTCACCCTGCACCCGCGGGGGCTGGCGCCGCGGATCCGGAACCTGCGGGAGTGGCGCGGGCACCTGCTGGAGCAGATGCGGCGGCAGATCGCCCTGCACCGCTCGGAGCGGCTGCGGGCGCTGTACGACGAGGTGGCGGCGTTCCCGGTGCCGGACACCGCCGGCCGGCCGGAGGAACCGGCCGAGCCGGTGGCGTACTTCGCGCTGCCGATGCTGATCGAGCACGGGGGACAGACGCTGTCGTTCGTGTCGTCGATCTCCACGTTCAACACGCCCATGGACGTGACCGTCGCCGAGCTGGCCGTGGAGACGCTGCTCCCGGCGGACCCGGCGACGGCCAAGTACCTTCAGTCCTGGCTGAGCTGACGCTCCTTCAGCGCCCTGTGCTGGAGCAGGGCGAAGCCCGCCACGGTGAGCGCCTGGAGGACCGTCCACACCGCGCCCGCCGTGGTCGGGGTGAGCCACAGCGCGAGGGCGGCGAGGCTCACCGCCGTCCAGGCGAGGTTGGCCTCGACGACGATCCGCACGCCGGGCGCCGGCGGGTGCGGCCGGGCGGCCAGCAGGCCCACGCCGGCCGCGTACACCGCGAGGAACGCGCCGATCCCGAGCAGCAGGCCCGAACCGGCCCCGAGGAACCGGCCGAGCGGTCCGGAGAGGGTGAGGTAGGCGACGGCGTTGGTACCGGTCACCACGGCGTCGAGGGCCAGGAAGCGGCGCAGCATCCGCTGCGGCTCCACGGTCCGGGCGAGCACGGCGAGCTGGGTCGCGGACATGACGTACCACCTTCCGTCGGGATCGGTTGCCGGGTCCCGGGCCGGAGTGCGCCGGCCCGGAACCCGGTGCGTCCACGATCCCGCGCGGGCGGGGCCGGGTCGATTACCTCCCGGGTCATGCGGCGAGGACCGGCGGAACAGGGCGGTCGCCCGCGGCTCGTGAGAGGGTCGGAGGAACATGGCAGACTGGGCGCGTGCCCGGGCGTGTTGGGGAGGCGTGGCGTGAGTGAGCGGCGGGCCGCACCCACCGTGGGCCAAGTGGTCCTGGGAAGGCGGCTTCAGGAACTGAGGGAGGCGGCGGGCCTCTCGCGGGAGGAGGCCGCCCGCGTCCTGCGGGTGGCGCCCGCGACCGTACGGCGGATGGAGACCGCCGAGGTCGCGCTGAAGATCCCGTACGTCCAGCTGCTGCTGAGCGCCTACGGGGTGCCCGAGGACGAGTCCGCCGCGTTCGTCGAGCTCGCCGAGGAGGCGAACCGGCCGGGCTGGTGGCAGCGGTACGGCGACGTGCTGCCCGAGTGGTTCAGCATGTACGTGAGCCTGGAGGGCGCCGCCCGTATCATCCGCTCCTACGAGCCGCACTTCGTGCCGGGGCTGCTGCAGACCGAGGGGTACGCGCGTGCCGTGCTGGAAGCCGGGACGATCGGGAACATCGGGCCCGAGGCGGTCGAGCGGCACGTGGCGCTGCGCATGGAGCGCCAGCGGCTGCTCGAGCGCCCCGACCCGCCGCACCTGTGGGTGCTGATGGAGGAGACGGTGCTGCGGCGTCCGGTGAGCATCGACGGCCGGGTGATGCGCGACCAGCTCGACAAGCTCCTCGAATACTCCGCGCGGGACCGGATCACGCTGCAGATCGCCGAGTTCGCGGACGGGCCGCACCCGGGGACGTACGCGCCGTTCTCGCTGTTCCGGTTCGCCGAGCCGGAGCTGCCGGACATGGTGTTCACCGAGTACCTGACCGGCGCCCTGTACCTGGACTCCCGCAAGGAGGTGTCGGCGCACCTGGAGGTCCTGGACCACATGACGGCGCGGGCGGCCTCGGCACAGCGCACCGAGAAACTGCTGCGGGAGTGCCGCGAGCACTACTGAGCCACGCCCACCGCGGGCAGTCGTGCCGCAGGGCGGCACGACTGCCCGCGGCTGCGGCGGTGTGGCTGCCCGCGGCTGCGGCGGTGTGGCTGCCCGCAGCAGCGCAGGTCAGGCCGCGCCGTTCTCCCGGCGGCCGGTGTCCTTGTCGTCGTCGACGATCTCCGCGTCGACGACGCCGTCGTCCTCCTGCGGCGCGGTGGGCTGTCCGGTCCCCCCGGCCGGGGTCTGCGGGGCCTGCTCGTACATCGCCTGGCCCATCTTCTGGCTGACGGTGGCGAGTTTCTCGACGGCGGTGCGCAGTGCGGCCGTGTCGGGGGACTCCTGCTCCAGCAGCCGCTTCACCTCCGTGACGGCCGACTCCACCTCGGTCCTGGTCCCGCCGGGCACCTTGTCGCCGTTGTCCCGCAGGAACCGCTCGGTCTGGTAGACGAGTTGCTCGGCCTGGTTGCGGGTCTCGGCGGCCTCGCGGCGCCTGCGGTCCTCCTCGGCGTACTGTTCGGCGTCGCGCATCATGCGGTCGATGTCGTCCTTGGGCAGGGCCGAGCCGCCGGTGACGGTCATCTTCTGTTCGCGGCCGGTGGCGAGGTCCTTGGCGGAGACGTGCATGATCCCGTTGGCGTCGATGTCGAAGGCCACCTCGATCTGCGGGACGCCGCGCGGGGCCGGGGGCAGGCCGGTGAGGTCGAAGACGCCGAGCTTCTTGTTGTAGGCGGCGATCTCGCGTTCGCCCTGGTAGACCTGGATGCCGACCGAGGGCTGGTTGTCGGTGGCGGTGGTGAAGATCTCCGAACGCCGGGTGGGGATCGTGGTGTTGCGTTCGATCAGCCTGGTCATGATGCCGCCCTTGGTCTCGATGCCGAGGGACAGCGGGGTGACGTCGAGGAGGAGTACGTCCTTGACGTCGCCGCGCAGGACGCCCGCCTGGAGGGCGGCGCCGAGGGCCACGACCTCGTCGGGGTTGACGCCCTTGTGCGGCTCCTTGCCGGTGAGTTCGCGGACCAGGTCGGTGACGGCGGGCATCCGGGTGGAGCCGCCGACCAGGATGACGTGGTCGATGGCGGAGAGCTGCACGCCGGCGTCCTTGACGGCCTGGTGGAAGGGCTTCTTGCAGCGCTCCAGGAGGTCCTCGGTGAGTTCCTGGAACTGGGCGCGGGTGAGCTTCTCGTCGAGGTGCAGGGGCCCTTCGGCGGAGGCGGTGATGTAGGGCAGGTTGACGGTGGTCTCCGACGAGGAGGACAGCTCGATCTTCGCCTTCTCGGCGGCCTCCCGCAGCCGCTGCACGGCCATCTTGTCCTGCGCCAGGTCGACGCCGTACTGCCCCTTGAAGCGCTTGGCGAGGTACTCCACGACGCGCTGGTCCCAGTCGTCGCCGCCGAGGTGGGTGTCGCCGTTGGTGGCCTTCACCTCGATGACGCCCTCGCCCATGTCGAGCAGTGACACGTCGAAGGTGCCGCCGCCCAGGTCGAAGACGAGGACGGTCTGGTCGTTCTCCTTGTCCAGGCCGTACGCCAGGGCCGCCGCCGTCGGCTCGTTGATGATCCTGAGCACCTTCAGTCCGGCGATCTCCCCGGCCTCCTTGGTGGCCTGCCGCTGGGTGTCGTCGAAGTACGCCGGCACGGTGATGACCGCGTCGGTGACGTCCTCGCCGAGGTAGGACTCGGCGTCCCGGCGCAGCTTCTGCAGCACCCGGGCGGACAGTTCCTGCGCCCGGTAGCGGGTGCCGTCGACGGAGCCCTGCCCGGGGAAGCGCCAGTGCGCGTCGCCCATGTGGCGCTTGACCGAGCGGGCGGTGCGTTCGACGTTCGTCACGGCCTGCCGTTTGGCGACCTCGCCGACCAGCACCTCGCCGTTCTTGGCGAAGGCCACGACCGAGGGGGTGGTGCGCGCGCCCTCCGCGTTGGCGATGACGGTGGGCTCACCGCCCTCCAGCACGGCCACCACCGAGTTCGTGGTTCCCAGGTCGATCCCGACCGCACGTCCCATCGCTGTCCCCTTCCGCCAGGGCACCTCTCCGGACTTCCAGCACAAAACTTGAGCGGCCTGTTGTCAATAGTTTGAGCGGGTGGTTGTCAACGAGCGGGGTCCGCGTCCCGCAGGGCCACGGCGCGGCGGGGCCGGTCGGTGATCAGCACGTCCACGCGCGGGTCGCCGAGGAAGCCGCGCAGCGCCGCGTCCTCGTTGACCGTCCACACCATGGTGAACAGTCCGCCCCGCGCCGCCTCGCGCAGTACGGTGGCGCGGGCCAGGCGCCAGTGCGCGGCGACCCCGTGGGCGCCGCAGGCGCGGACGCGGCGCAGGGGCAGCAGCTCGCCGATCCGGGTCCGCACCAGCCGGCCCCGGCGAATGTCCCTGCCGTCCCGGCCGAGGGACAGCACGGTGCGCACCCGTGGACGGACGGCGGTGATGGCGGCGACGGAGCGGTCCTCGAGGCTGGTGGCGACGAATCCGTCCTCGCCCAGCAGGGCGACCGCGCGGTCGATCAGCTCCCGCTCGTGGCCGGTCTCCTTGAGATCCAGATGGGCGACGAGCTTCCCGGCGACCAGCTCCATGACCTCGTCCACGACGGGCACGGGGTATCCGGCGCGCTCGTTCAGCTCGGCGTGGCCGAGCGCGGCCAGCGGCGGGCCGGTGTGCCCCACCCGGGGGTCGTGGTGGACGACGAAGACCCCGTCCGCGGTGCGCCGCACGTCGAACTCGACGTACTCCGCGCCGGACGCGAGCGCGTCCTCGTACGCCTCCCAGGTCGCCGGGGCGGCGCGCTCGGATCCTCCCCGGTGGGCGGAGACGGCGGGGCGTGGCGTCATGGTGGTCGGCTCCGGGAGGGGACGTGCCGCAGGCCGCCCCGGAAGGGAGCGGCCTGCGGTGGTGCGGCGCGGCGAGCGGGTCAGGCGAGCTTCGCCGTCAGGGTGATGTTCGTGCCCTTCAGCGCCTGGCTGACCGGGCAGTTCACCTTGGCGTCCTCGGCGGCGGCGACGAAACCGGCCTCGTCCAGGCCGGGGACGGTGCCCTCGACGGTGAGGTGGATGCCGGTGATGCCCTCACCGGGCACGAAGGTGACGTCGGCAGAGGTGGTCAGCTTGGTCGGCGGGGTGCCGGCCTTGTCGAGGCCGTTGGAGAGGGCCATCGAGAAGCAGCTGGAGTGCGCGGCGGCGATCAGCTCCTCCGGGCTGGTCTTCCCGTTCGCCTCCTCGGCCCGCGACGCCCAGGTGACCGGCTGCTCGGCGATGCTGCCGGAGGAGTCGAAGGCGACGACCCCGCTGCCCTTGAAGAGACTGCCTTCCCAAACGGTGTGTGCGGAGCGCGTGGCTGCCATGACGCATCCTTTCGAAAATGTCCGGCCGTGTGTCCGGCGGTGCTCGGTCCGGGCGCCCGGGTCGCCGGGTGCCCGCCCCCATCCGATCACATCACGGCTCAACTCACCCGGAAGACGGGCCCCCTCGCCGTGAACGGCAGCCGCGCGCCCCGCGGGATCAGATAGGCGTGCTCGCGCCGGACCCGCAGCACGTCGCACCAGCCGTCGGTGATGACCAGGACCGGCGCGGTGGGCGGGAAGTCGTCGGCGCGCTGCAGGAGGTCGATGCCGGGCTGCAGGACGGTGCCGCCCCGGCCGTGCACCCGGACCCGGCCCGCGATCTCGGTGACCGGCAGGTACCCCGCGTCGTGGGCTGCCGCGTCGCAGAACACCACGCGGGCGGCCGGTACGTCGCGGGCCCCGGCGTAGGAGGCGATAGCGCCGAGCGCCTTGCCGAGCAGGACCCGGTCCATGGAGCCGGAGGTGTCCAGGACGACGCCGAAGGTGCAGCGGGCGATCTCCTCGGGCGGGAAGTGGCGTCCCGCGCGGGGGATGTCGGGGGTGGACGCCTGCCGCCGGGAGGGACGCGCGTACGACCGGAGCGGCTCGGGGCGCGGCACGAACTCGTCGAACCAGCGGGCGAGCCGGGCGTCCCAGGGCACCGGCGGGTGGCTGAGCGCGCGGATCTCCTCGACCAGGCCGCCGGGCAGGAAACCGCGCTCCTGCCGGTCGTGCAGGTCCAGGCCCTGGGACAGGCCCCGGCGGTAGAAGCCGTCGAGATCGACGCAGTCCCGGGGCGGACCGAGCGGGGCGCCGAGGACGTCGCCGAGCCCCTTGCCGCGCAGGGTGGCCAGCCGGCGCATCCGCCGGAGGTCGACGGCGATCCGGTCGTAGACCTCCTCGGCGGACAGACCGGCGAGCTCCTTGTCGTACAGCAGGCCCTCGGGCATGGTGCCGACCCGCATCTCCTCCAGCCAGCCGTTGATGACGTAGTCGCAGGCGACGTTGAACAGGTACGGGTCGCGGCCGCCGCAGCGGTCGCCGTGGCGCAGCGCGGCGTGCAGCATCTCGTGCGCGAGGACGAACCGCCATTCCTCGTCGTCGAACCGCCGCAGCGGGTTGACGTAGATCTCGCCGGCCTCGGCGTTGACGGCGGCGACGGAGATGCCGTGGGCGCGGGCGAGTTCGGCGTCGGCGACGAGGGTGATGCCGGAGGCGATCCCGCCGAGCAGGGGGTAGGAGGAGACGAACCAGCTCAGCGCCCGCTCCCAGGGGCGTCGTGGGGCCGGCTCGCCGTCCAGGCTGTCGCGGCGGCCGCCCGCCATGTCCATCGCGGCGGACACGGTGCGGGTGAGGGCGGTGGCGAACGCCAGCTGGTGGTCCGGCGGCTGCCCGTACCAGCCGTGCCACTCCTGGAGGAACAGGTCCGCCTCGCCGGCCGCCGTACCGCAGCGCTCGTACACGGCCGGGACGCCGTCCCGGCGCCAGCGGGCGGCGAGCCGTTCCTCGTCGCCGTCGGGGTAGGCGGCGGGCAGGTGGTCGGGCGCCGTGCCGACGGGGAAGCCGAGCAGGAAGCGGTTGACGACCACGCAGCGGGCGGCGAGCTCGCAGCGGTCCGGCTGCTCGCGCGTTCCCTTGGCGGCCGGGACGTGGCCGAAGCCGAGGTGGAGGACGGCGTGCGCGAGGGCCCACGCCCAGGCGTCCGGGTCGGCCATGCGGTCCGGGTGGGCGTGCAGGACGGCCCCGGAGTCCACGCGGACCAGCCCCTCCCGGGGGGCGAGCTCGCAGTTCTCCCGGCGGCAGACGTCGAACTCGACGGCGGCCAGCGCGGGGTTGGCCCGCACCAGCCGCAGCCCGGCGTCGAACGCCTCCCCCGCGAGGTCGCGCTTCTTCGGCCCCTTCGCCCGGCCGCGGCTCACCGGCGCGCCTCCACCAGCCGGGGCATGTCGCGGGCCGCCTCGACGAGGAACCAGGAGGGCAGGACCGGGTTGCCGTCGCCGTCGGAGGCGATGACGGTCTGGGCGACCTCGACGGAGATCTCGGCGAGCTGCACCAGCAGCGACTTGGCGCGGTACGCGGTCTGGCGGCCGTTCGCCGACATGTGCTCCTTGGTCGCCGGGAGTTCCTTGACGAGGCGTCCGCGGAACGACTCGGCGAGGTAGTAGAGCAGGTCGCGGTCCTCCGGGCGGTGCGGCCAGCGGGCCTCGCCCTTGATGACGGCGTCGATGCCGAAGCGGCTGCGCACGATCTTGACGTAGCCGCAGAAGGCGGTGGCGTGCGCGGGGGTGAGCGTGCCGTGCGCGAGGACCTTCAGGGTGTCCTCGTCGAGGTCGCGGCCGAAGGAGTGCAGCGCGTCGGAGAGCATGTGCCAGGAGCGGGGGGTGGAGAACGGCTCCTCGGTCTTCGGCGGCTTGGACCACAGGTGGTCGGGGCGGTCGGTGAGGTGGTCGGTGATCCACGGGTGGATGCCGTTGTTCCCCGCCCAGACCAGCCAGTCCTTCGGGGACGCCGCCAGGTGGACGTGGGTGAGGCGGTTGACGAGCGCGGAGGCGATGGGGCGGGCGAGCGCGTTGTCGGTGGCGCGGTTGCCGGCGCCGATGACGATGGAGCCCTTGGGCAGCTCGTAGTCGCCGATGCGGCGGTCCAGGATCAGCGAGTAGAACGCCTTCTGCACGTCCGGGGTGGCCGCGTTGAGCTCGTCCAGGAACAGGCAGTACGGCTCGTCGCGGGCGATCGCCTCCGGCGGGCAGAACACCGAGCGGCCGTCGCGGATCTGCGGGACGCCGATCAGGTCCTCGGGGGCGAGCTGGGTGCCCAGCAGGCTCACGCACTCCAGCCCCAGTGACTCGGCGAACTCCCTGACCAGGGAGGACTTTCCGATGCCGGGCGCGCCCCAGAGGAACACCGGCCGCACGGTCGCGAGACCGAGCAGCAGCTCCGGGATGCGGGCGGGGGTGACGGTGACGGCTGCCTGCACGCAGCGGCTCCAGGGGTGTGCGGAAGGGGTGGACACGCCCAGTGTGGGCCGCGGTGATCGCTCACGCAGCCGAATTTCCGGCGTCCGACGGTGCGGTCAGGCCGCGCGCTCCCGGTCCGGCTCCGTCGGCAGGTCCGTCTCGTCCGACTCGGTCAGCCAGCGGCGCAGTACCTGGTGGATCCGCTCGGCACCGGCGAGTTCCATGCCGTCGGCGACCGGTGCCGACAGCGCGAGCGGGGAGAGCAGGAAGGGGCGGGACTGGGCGCCGCCGAGGCCGCCGTGGGAGCCGATCTGCTCCTCGAAGGCGAGGACCTCTCCGTCGGCGGGGTCGTGGAAGGAGTTGACCATGATGTCGGCGGTGTGCGGGAAGGTGTGGGTGCGGCGCACGGCGTCGGCGGCGCCGGGGCCGAACGCGGCCAGCGGGCCGGGGTTGTCGTCCAGCTCGTCCAGCGGGATCTGAGCGCCGTACGCGCCGAGGACGACCCCGCCGTGGCGTTCGCTGCGGACCAGGAGGAAGCCGATGCCGGGGTGGTTGGCGAGGGTCGGCAGCAGCGCGGGGTGGCGGGCGTCGATCTCCTCCTTGGTCATCCGGTGCGGCACGTCCGGGAACGAGACCAGGCCCAGGTTGCCGGAGGCGAGCACGACGGGTTCGGAACCGCGGGAGGGGCGGTAGTGCTCGGCGCCCTCCTCCACGGGCCGGCGCAGCGCCGCCCGGACGGCCGCGCGGGCCTCCGCGCCGCTGTGGGTGTGCCGGGCCCGGCGCGGCACGGGCAGCCCGCAGCCGGCCCGCACCAGGTCGCCGAGGGTGAGGCCGTAGCGGGAGCGGAAGGTCTCGCCGGGGCTCTGCCCGTGGTCGGAGAGGACGACGATCCGGTACGGGCGGGGGGCGTGCTCGGCGACGTTCTCGATCAGGGCGAGGGCGCGGTCGAGGCGCTGGAGGACCTTCTCGGTGTCCCGGCTCGCGGGCCCGGAGTGGTGGGCGACCTCGTCGTAGGCCACCAGGTCCGCGTAGACGGCGGTGCGGCCGGCCAGCAGGTCGCCCGTCACGGCGGCCACCACGACGTCCCGCTCGACGACGGTCGCGAAGGCCCGTACGAACGGGTAGAGCCCGCCGCGCGAGACGCGCGGGCGCTGCTTGCGCAGCCGGGCCCGGGTGGACTGGCCGATCTCCCGGCCCACCTCGGCGACGAAGGACAGCGCGGTGCGCACGGCGTTGGCGGGGTCGGAGAAGTACGCGAAGTAGCCCGCGCGGGAGCGGGCCGCCGGGCCGCGCCGGCGGGTGGCGATGGAGAGCACCAGGGCCTGTTCGTCGGCGCCGCCGCTGAAGAGGTTGCCGCGGCTGGCGCCGTCGTGGGCCAGCAGTCCGGCGTGGCCGGAGTACTCGATGGCGCGGGCCTGGAGTTCGGCGGCGCTGGTGGGCCGGTTGCAGACCATGACCTCGCGGCGGGCCTTCTCGTACCAGCGGAAGGCGGGGACGTCGTGGTTGCTGCCGTGCAGGATGCCGAGCTGGCTGGCGCCGGTCTGGCTGGACCAGTCGGTGCGCCAGGGGGTGAGGCGGTGGGAGGGGCGGTCGCCGCCGTTGCCGGTGCCGAGCCAGCGGGCGACGGTGGGCATCAGTCCCTTGTCGACGGCGGCCAGCAGCACGTCGTGGCCGACGCCGTCGAGCTGCAGGAAGACGGTGCCGGGGGTGGTGGGGCAGGGCGGGGCGGAGCCCCGTCTGCGGTCGGCGAGGCGGTAGAGGCGGCGGCGGTAGGCGTCGTCGTCGCGCACGGCGAGGGCGGCGCCGGTGGCGGAGGCGACGGCGGACATCACCGCCGCGACCACCACGGCCGTCTCCGGGGCGGCGGCGCCCCGTTCGACGGGGTTGACCCGCAGGGCCAGCCAGAGCAGGGCCCCGTTGAGGAAGAACACCAGCAGGCCGAGGACGAGCGCCGGCACGAGCAGCAGCAGGCGTACCAGCAGCGGCCAGACCAGGGCGGAGAGCAGGCCGAAGGCGCCGGCGCCGAGGGCGGCGGTGACCGCGATGTCCGTGGCGCTGTCGCCGTCGGCCGAGCGCAGCCGGAAGTCGGGCAGGAGGCCGGCGAGCAGCAGCATGGTGAGCGTGGAGACCGCCCACACGGCGACACTCCGCCCGATCTGACTGGCGACCCGTCGCCACCGCTCGCCACCCACGCCCCGCACACCTCACGTCCCGGCCGACCTGGCCCGTCCCCACCCTGTCACAACGGCCGGACGAGGCGTTCCGTCCCCGGTCGCGCGGGCCGCCGGCGGCTCGACGGCCGCCGTACCCGGCCGTCGGCGGCGACGGCCGCCGGTGCACCCGGGCCTTCACCGCCGCGTCGTACGGCGGTTCGGCCCGGCCGGCCGTCTCCACACGCGCCCCGCGCCGCGCGCACTCCTGCGCGTAGGCTTCGGGGATTCGGGGATTCGGGGAGTCGAACGAGGGAGGCGCAGAGGTGCCGGTGGAGGTCACGTGGTGGGGTCACGCCACCTGCACGGTCGAGGACTCGCGCATGCGGGTGCTCACCGACCCCCTGTTCGCCCGCCGGCTCGCACACCTGCGGCGCCGACGCGGCGCGGTGCCGCCGGCCGAGGCCCGGCACGCGGACGTGGCCCTGGTCTCCCACCTGCACGCCGACCATCTGCACGTGCCGTCGCTGGCCCGGCTCGCGCCGGGTACGCGCCTGCTCGTGCCCCGGGGCGCACGGCGCGCGGTGCCGGGGCTGCGCCGGCTCACGCATCTCGGCGTGAGCGAGGTGGCGCCCGGTGATGTGACGACGGTCGGCGGACTGGTCGTCCGGGCCGTGCCCGCGCGGCACGACGGGCGGCGGCTGCCGGTCGGGCCGCACCGCTCCCCCGCCCTCGGCTACGTCCTGGAGGGCGAGGCGCGGACGTACTTCGCCGGGGACACCGGCCTGTTCGACGAGATGGCCAAGGAGGTCGGGCCGGTCGACGTGGCGCTGCTCCCGGTGGGCGGCTGGGGGCCTTACCTGGGCGAGGGCCATCTGGACGCGGGACGCGCGGCCGAGGCGCTGGCCCGGCTGGGGGCGTCCAGCGCGGTGCCGGTGCACTACGGCACGTACTGGCCGATCGGGATGGACGCCGTGCGCCCGCACGAGTTCCACGCGCCGGGGCACGAGTTCGAGCGGCAGGCCGCCCGGCACGCGCCCGGCGCGTCGGTGCACCGGCTGGGGCACGGGGAGCGCGTGCGCCTGGAGGCCGCGCGGTGATCCTTCCCGCCGTCCCTGGCCAGGCGGCCGGTGCGTCACCGGCGTCGGTGGCCGCGCCCGCGGCCCTGCCCGCCGTGGCGCCCGAGTTCACCCAGCAGGCCGTCGGCTACCCCTCGCTGTTCCTGCTGGTGCTGATCGGGGCGCTGGTGCCGGTGGTGCCGACGGGCGCGCTGGTCAGTTCGGCGGCCGTGGTCGCCTTCCACCGGGCGGCACCGTTCTCGATGGCGCTGGTGTTCGTGACGGCGTCGCTGGCGGCGTTCCTCGGGGACGTGGCGCTGTACTGGCTGGGGCGGCGCGGGATGAGGTCGAAGAACGGCTCCCGCTGGCTGGAGGCGATCCGGGAACGCGCCCCGGAGGACCGGCTGGCGCAGGCGCAGCACAAGCTCGCCGACCACGGGGTGGCGGTGCTGGTGCTGTCCCGGCTGATCCCGGCCGGGCGGCTGCCGGTGATGCTGGCCTGTCTGGTCGCTAAGTGGCCGGTGCGGCGCTTCGTGCGGGGCAATCTGCCGGCCTGTCTGGCCTGGGCGGCGACGTACCAGCTGATCGGTGTCCTCGGCGGTTCGCTGTTCGCCGAGCCGTGGCAGGGCGTGCTGGCGGCGATCGTGCTGACGGTGCTGATCAGCGTGGCCCCGGGCCTGTGGCGGCGGATGCGGGGGACGGCGGCGGGGTGAGGTGCGGGGCGGCGGCCGGATCACCGGACTCCCGGGCGCCGGACTCCGGGGCGGCCGTTCCCGTGGTCGGCCCGGGGCGCCGCGTCATCGAGGGGACTCCTGTCGCCGGGCGTCGTCACGGAGATCGTCGAGGACCGTCGTCAGCCGGGCCAACGCGCTTCGCACCTGCGGCAGTTCCAGGGGCGCGGGTGAACTCAGGCCTTCCGCACGCAGTTCGGCGGTGTCGCCCAGCAGCGGTGCGGTGGACAGCCGTACGCGCGGTGCCTCGAGATCGTCGCCGAAGCGGTGGCCGCCCGGTGCGGGCATGCCGAGCCGGGCGGTGAGGAAGTCCTCCAGTTCCTGGGCGTCACCGACGCCGTGCGCGCCGAGCGCGGGGGCCAGGGGGGTGAGGTCGACGTACAGGTGCCGGCCGCAGCAGGGGGGCCGGGCGAGGGCGCCCGCGGCGACGACGGCCCGGTGCGCGGCGGCGGCCACGCGCGCGTGCAGGCGCACGGCGTCGGCGACGCGCGCGGTGACCGGTCCGGGCTCGGACAGGGCGTACACCGCCGCGGCGGCGACGGGTGCGGCGACGCGCGCGTCGAGCGCGGTGAGCACGTCGAGCACGCGCGCGTGGAGCGCGTTCCCGTCCTCGCCCGCCGGGAAGCGCGCCACCGCCGCCGGCCAGCCCGGCGGGAGCAGGGCCCCGGCCAGGTCGGTGACGACGGTGACCCGGTCGGGCAGCATCTCGGCGGGGCTGAGCAGCACGGTGCCGTGCGGGTCGTGCAGGGTGTCGCGCCAGGTCTCGTCGCTGACCAGGTGCAGCCCCTCGGCGACGGCGGCCTCCAGGGTCTCGTGCAGCAGTTCGGGCGGGGTGACGCCGGCGGTGGGGTCGTCGGCGACGGAGAGCACCAGCAGGCGCGGGTCACCGCCCTCGGCCCGCAGCCGGCGCACGGTCTCCAGCAGGGCGTACGGGTCGGGGACGCCGCCGCTCTCGGCCGGGGTCGGCACGTGGAAGGCGGGGCGGCCGAGCAGGCGGGCGTAGGGGGCCCACCAGGCGGCACAGGGCCGGGGCACCAGCACGTCGCCGCCGAGGGCGGCGGTCAGCGCCACCAGCAGGGCGGGGGCGCCGGGGGCGACGGCCACCCGGTCGGGGGCGGCGGGCAGTCCGCGCCGGTCGCCGTAGCCGCAGGCCGCGTCCAGCAGGGCGGGCCCGCCGCCGACCGGTTCGGCGTCGGCGCGGGAGGCCGCGGCGGCGAGTACCGCGGACAGCTCGGGCAGGACGGGCAGCCCGTCCTCGGGGAGCGCCGGCCCGAACCGGACGGGGCCGTGACCTTCCGGGTCCGTCCGCCGCATCCCTACCTCCGCGCAGTTCCCCGGCGTCGTGCCCGGCGCCGCCGACTCGTGCTCCAGGTCCTGTCGTCACGCCCCCGCCGTCCGTGCGCAGGCGGGCCCGGTGGCGTACGGGAACGTGGCGACAGGACCCAAGCAAGTCAGTACCCAGCGTGCCGCGCGCCATGGGTGCCGGGGTGGGGGGCGCTGTTCACGGCGTGGGCGGCGGACGTCAGCCGTCCGCACGGGTGGTCCGGTCCCGGTACACGCGGTGCGCGGCGGCGCCGAACGCGCCCGCGATCAGCAGCCCGCCGACGGCCAGCGCGGGCACGGAGTCGGTGAAGGCGCCGCCTCCACCGGCGTGGACGCCCTGACGCGCGGGGGTGTCGGCGCAGGGGGTGGCCTTCGACTCGGTGGGCTCCGGGTCCGGGGTCCTGGATTCGGTGGGCCCGGGTTCGGTGGGCTTGGATCCTGTGGGCTCGGGTTTCAGGGCCTTCGGTTCGACGGCCCCGGGTCCGGCGGGGGCGCTTCCCCCGGGGGCGGGGATCTCCGCCTCGGGACCGAGTTCGGCGTCGAGTCCGGCATCGGGTTCGGCGTCCGGGTCGGCGTCGAGTCCGGTATCGAATTCGGCGTCCGGGCCGGCGTCGGGTCCGGTATCGAATTCGGCGTCCAGGTCGTCCAGGTCGTCCAGGGCCGTGCTCTTCGGTACGGCCGCCTGGGGCCCGGCGGGTCCGAGGGCATCCGGTTCCCACTCGTGTTCCCCCGGTTCCGGGCAGGGCGAGTGGGAGGCGGAGCCCCAGGAGGCCCCGTCGTCCGGAGCGGTGCCCGCGAACGCGGCCGGTACGAGCGCCGCGAGGGCGGCACCGGTGGCGGCGGCGAGGGACAGGGAACGGGCGGTGCGGCGCATGGTGCGGGCTCCTTCGAGCGACGGCGGGGGCACGGCGTGCGGGCACGCCCCACATCCATCACAGCCCCGTCACCGCCGCACCGCTCGCCGCCGGACACCATTGGCGGGACCGGACTGACCCGCGTGGGTGAAGGGCCGCTACGTCTCGTCGGCGTCCCCCATGACCTGCTCCCGCACCCGGCCGCAGCAGCGGCTGATCAGACGGGAGACGTGCATCTGCGAGATGCCCAGCTCCTCGGCGATACTGCTCTGCGTCATGTCGTCGAAGAACCGCATGTAGAGGATGGCCCGCTCCCGCTCGGGCAGCGCCGCCAGCCGTTCCTTGACGGCCTCGCGGTCGACCACGGTGTCCAGCGCCGGGTCGGGCGCCCCGAGCGCGTCGGCGAGCGAGTAGCCGTCGTCGCTGCCGGGCAGCTCGGCGTCCAGGGACAGCGCGGTGAAGCTCTCCAGCGCCTCCTGTCCGGTACGGACGTCCTCCTCGCTCAGATCGGTGTGCTCCGCGATCTCCGCCACGGTCGGCCGGCGGCCCGGGACGGTCTGGGACAGGTCCTGGGAGGCGTACCGGACGCGGTTGCGCAGGTCCTGGACCCGGCGCGGTACGTGCAGGGTCCACAGGTGGTCGCGGAAGTGCCGTTTGATCTCGCCGGTGACGGTCGGCACGGCGTAGCTCTCGAACGCGTTGCCGAGCTCGGGGTCGTACCGGTCGACGGCCTTGACCAGGCCGAGCGCGGCGACCTGGCGCAGGTCGTCTAAGCTCTCGCCGCGGCTGCGGAAGCGTCCGGCGAGGCGGTCGGCCATGGGCAGCCAGGCCTCGACGATCCCGTCACGGAGTGCTTCGCGCTCCGGGCCCGGGGGCAGTACGGCGAGCCTGCGGAAGGCGTCCGCGGTGTCGGGGGCGTCGTCGTGCGGGTGTTTCGCGCTCGCTCGGGTCGGCATGGTGCGTCGCAGCTCCCTCGGGGGGTGCTCGGGGACGGACGGTCACCGTGGCGAGCGCGTCGGCCGGGGGACAGGCGCGCCCGGAGTGGCGCGACACCGCCTCCACGGACGTGCCTCCTGTCCGAAGCACTGGACCTGCGCCTGCCCCCGCTTCACCGCCCCAAACCCCCCAGCCGGGCTTCGGCCGGGTCGGCCTCGGGCGGTGCGGACGGCAGCACGAACTCCTCGTAGCGGCCCAGCATCAGGAGCACGCCGAGCATGAGGGGCGGGATGAGCACGGCGAGCACCGCCATGGCCTGTCCTTTCCAGGAGGCGCGTGGGGGGCGTGGGGGTGCGGGTCTCCCGCCCTCCGGCGGCCAAACCCCGGGGCGTGACGATCCGGCACCCGAACTCCCGTGTCGCCCTCCGCTCCTCGGGTACGCGGTGCGCACCCCGAAGGATCTGGAGGGAGACATGCAGCGAGGCAGCGACCGGCTCAGCGTCCACCGCGACGACGAGATGAAGCACGAACTGCAGGGTCTGCTGCGGTCCGGGCACCCCACCCGTACCGAGGAGTGGCACGACCCGGAGCCGTTCGCCGACGACGACCCCGAGGTCGCGTACGGCCCGGTGACGCCGGGCCGCGGCCCGACGTCACTGGAGTCGGTGCGGCTGGAACTGGCCAGGATCCTGGGCCGCGGGGCGTTCCCCGCGGGCCCGCGCGAGCTGATGCGCGCCCTGGACCGGCGCTACGCGCCCGACACGCTCATCGAGGCGTTGGAGCGGCTGCCGCGCCAGGCCCGCTACAACAGCGTCCAGGAGCTGGCCGAGGCGCTGACCCGGTCCCGGGAGACGGAGACCGCGTAACCGGTCCGCCGGGGCACCGCGGCCGGCCGCGGTGCCCCGGCGGCCGGGACCGGAGGGAGGCCTCGGTCATGGCCGAGTTCGTCAAGGACGTGATGACTCCGGGCGTGGTCGCCGTGCGCCCGGAAGCCTCGATCGTCGAGGCGGCGCAGCTGATGCGCACCCAGCACATCGGCGACGTGGTGGTGGCCGACGGACAGCGGGTCGTCGGCGTGCTCACCGACCGCGACATCACGGTCCGCGCGGTCGCCCGGGGCGCGGATCCGCTCGAGGTGAGCGTGGAGTCGGTGTGCACACCGGACCCGTTGACGCTCGCCCCGGACGATCCGGTGTCCTCGGCCGTCGCCCTGATGCGCGAGCACGCGATACGCCGGATTCCGGTGGTCGAGGGCGGTCTTCCGGTCGGGCTGGTGAGTCTCGGCGATCTGGCCGAGGCACGGGAACCCGGCTCGGCGCTGGCCGACATCAGCCGTGCGGAGCCGGACAGTAGCAGGTGAACGAAGGGACGTAGTGCCATCATGCGAATCGCATTCCTGACCGCGCCCGAGGGCGTCGAGCAGGTGGAACTGACCGAGCCGTGGCAGGCGGCCGTGGACGCCGGTCACGAAGCGGTGCTCGTGTCGACGGGCCCGGGGAAGATCCAGGCGTTCAACCATCTCGACAAGGCGGACACCTTCCCCGTGCAGGAGGTCGTCGGCGAGACGTCGGCGGACTCCTTCGGCGGGCTGGTGCTGCCGGGCGGGGTGGCCAACCCGGACTTCCTGCGCATGGACGACAAGGCCGTCGCGTTCGTGCGGGACTTCTTCGAACAGGGCCGGCCGGTCGCCGCGATCTGCCACGCCCCCTGGACCCTGGTCGAGGCCGACGTCGTCCGGGGCCGGGTGCTGACCAGCTGGCCCAGCCTGCGGACCGACCTCCGCAACGCCGGCGCCACCTGGGTCGACGAGCAGGTGAAGGTGTGTGACCACGGGCCGAACAAACTGGTCACCAGCCGCAAGCCGGACGACCTCAAGGCGTTCTGCGAGACCTACCTCGAGGTGTTCGGGGCGGAGACGGCCCCGTAGGCCGGGGACCGGTCAGGTGCCCGGGGTCGTGGGTGTCGTGGTGTCCGCGGCACCCCGCTCCCGGGCACCTTCGCGGGTGCGGCCCGCGGCCACCGGGCGGCGCGGATTGCGGCGCAGGTACTCGCCCTCGAGCTGCGCCATCCGCTCGTTGTGGGCGCGCAGCGCGTCGTTGGAGCCGTACAGCAGTGTGTCGTGCCGCGTGCGGTGGATGGTCTCCAGCTCCTTCATGAGCTGCTGGTCGTCCAGGCGGTCCGGCTCGACTCCGGTCCTCGTGGTGCCCCGCTCGTCGTGTGCGTTCATGTGGTCCGGGTACCCGCCCGACGGCACAAGCACTACCCCGAACGGCAACCGGGAGGGAGCCATGGAACTCGCTTTCCTGCATCCACTCTACGAACGTCCCGGCCCCTGGGCCTCCGTCTACGTCGACACCTCCCGGCACACGGAGCACACCCCTCAGGAACGGCAGCTGACGGCGCAGGCGATGGCCCGGGAGCTGGCCGACCAGGGAGCGGACGAGGCGACCTGCCAGGCGGTGCGCCGCGCGCTGGAGGAGCTGCGGCACTCCAGCGAACCGCACGGCCGCGCGCTGTTCGCCCGGGACGGCGAGGTGGTGCTCGACCCGCCGCTGGCCCGGTCCCCGCAGCGCGACTGGGCCCAGTGGGCGCCGCTGCCCCGGGTCGCGCCGCTGCTGGAGCTGGCAGGTGAGGACCCCGTGTGCATCGTCGCCTACGTCGACCGCAGGGGCGCGGACTTCGAGCTGCGCAGCGCGCTCGGCCGGGACGACGTCGGCGGTGTCACCGGGCGGCAGTGGCCGCTGCACCGGACCGGTTCCGTGGACTGGTCGGAGCGCCATTTCCAGCTGCGGGTGGAGAACACCTGGGAGCACAACGCCGCGGAGATCGCCGACGCGCTCGCCGTCTGCCACGAGGAGACCGGCGCCGATCTGCTGGTCCTCGTCGGTGACGACCGGGAGCGGCACTCCGTGCGCGAGCGGCTGCCGCAGCGGCTGCACGACCTGGTGGTCGAGGCCTCGCGCGGCGCCGGCAGCCGGCTGCTCGACGAGGACGTCGAGCGGATCCGCGCGGAGCACATCCATGACCGTGCCGCCGCCGAACTGGAGCGGTTCCTCGCCGCCCGCAGCCCCGACGACGAGGGCCGCGCGGGTGCCGTGGAGGGCGTGCCGGCGCTGGTCGAGGCCGCGCGCGAGCACCGGATCGACGAGCTGCTGATCCGGCCGGAATCGGCCGACGCGCACCGTGAGGTGTGGATCGGTGAGGATCCGGACCAGTTGGCGGTGCGGCGTACGGACCTGAAGGTGCTCGGTGAGCAGAACTCCTGGTCGGCGCGGGCGGACGACGCGCTGATCCGCTCGGCGGTCGCGACGGACGCGCCCGCGCTGTCGGTGTCCCTGGCGCCGGACGCTCCGGACGACGCACCGGTCGGCGGACTGGGCGCGCTGCTGCGCTGGAAGTGATCCGCCGCCGCTAGCGAACTCGTTCCACCCGGCGTTCGTCCCACACCGGTTCGGGAGTCTCCCTGACACGGCCGTCGCCGCCGAAGACCAGGAAGCGGTCGAAGGAGCGGGCGAACCAGCGGTCGTGGGTGACGGCGAGGACCGTGCCCTCGAAGCCCTCCAGGCCTTCCTGGAGGGCTTCGGCCGATTCCAGGTCGAGGTTGTCGGTCGGCTCGTCGAGGAGCAGGGCCGTGACGCCCTGGAGCTCCAGGAGCAGGATCTGGAAGCGGGCCTGCTGCCCGCCGGAGAGGCGGTCGAAGCTCTGCTCGGCCTGCTGGGTCAGCTCGTAGCGGCGCAGGCGCGACATGGCGGCGCCCCGGTCCTGGGAGTGTTCGCTCCACAGGATGTCCAGGAGGGTGCGGCCCAGCAGTTCGGGGTGGGCGTGGGTCTGCGCGAAGTGTCCGGGCAGCACGCGCGCGCCGAGTTTCCAGTTCCCGGTGTGGGCCACTCCCTCGCCGGCGAGCAGGCGCAGGAAGTGGGACTTGCCGGAGCCGTTGGAGCCGAGCACGGCGACCCGTTCGCCGTAGAAGACCTCCAGGTCGAAGGGTTTCATCAGGCCGGTGAGCTCGAGCCCCTCGCAGGTGACGGCGCGCACTCCGGTACGGCCGCCCTTGAGGCGCATCCTGATGTCCTGCTCGCGCGGGGGCTCCGGCGGCGGGCCGGCCTCCTCGAACTTGCGCAGCCTGGTCTGGGCGGCACGGTAGCGGGACGCCATGTCGTGGCTGTTCTCGGCGGCCTGTCGCAGCGTCAGCACCAGCTTCTTCAGCTGCGCGTGCTTCTCGTCCCAGCGGCGGCGCAGTTCCTCGAAGCGGGCGAAGCGTTCCCGCCGGGCCTGGTGGAAGGTGGCGAAGCCGCCGCCGTGCACCCACGCGTCGGCGCCCGCGGGCCCCGGCTCCAGGGACACGATCTTCTGGGCGGCGCGGGCGAGGAGTTCGCGGTCGTGGGAGACGAAGAGGACGGTCTTGCGGGTCTCGGCAAGCCGTTCCTCCAGCCAGCGCTTGCCGGGCACGTCGAGGTAGTTGTCCGGCTCGTCGAGCAGCAGCACCTCGTCGGTGCCGCGCAGCAGCGCCTCGAGGACCAGGCGCTTCTGTTCTCCTCCGGAGAGGGTGCGGACCTCGCGCCACTGCGCCTTCTCGTACGGCACGCCCAGCGCGGCGGTGGTGCAGATGTCCCACAGCGTCTCGGCCTCGTACCCGCGCGCCTCGGCCCAGTCGGCGAGGGCCTGCGCGTACGCCAGCTGGGCGGCCTCGTCGTCCACCGTCATGAGGGCGTGCTCGGCGGCGTCGACGGCGCGGGCGGCCTCCCGGATCCCGGGCTGCGCCACGGAGACGAGCAGGTCGCGCACGGTCGTCTCGTCCCGTACGGAGCCGACGAACTGACGCATGACGCCGAGTCCGCCGGTGACGGTGACGGAGCCGCCGTGCGGCTTCAGCTCGCCGGAGAGGAGGCGCAGCAGGGTGGTCTTGCCCGCGCCGTTGGGCCCGACGAGGGCCACGACGGCCCCCTCCCCCACCCGGAAGGAGACATCGCCCAGCAGCGTCCTCCCGTCGGGGAGGTGGTACTCGAGATGCGCGGCTTCCAGGTAACCCATGGTGGGGATTGTGCGGGACCGCCGGCGCGGGCGGCAAACGGTTTCCCACAGACGCGTCCCGGAATGTGAAACACGTGTCTCAGAATGCGGGGGCCGGGCGTAGCGTGAGCGCCCTCCTACGAGAGTGGAAGGGGTGGGCTCGTCATGCCGGAAGCGCGGGAGACCGCCGTCTACACGCACGGCCACCACGAGTCGGTGCTGCGGTCGCACACCTGGCGGACCGCCGAGAACTCGGCGGCGTACCTCCTCGGGGTCCTCGAACCCCGCATGCGGATCCTGGACATCGGGTGCGGGCCCGGCACCATCACCGCGGACCTGGCGGGGCTCGTCCCCGACGGACACGTCACCGGCCTCGACCGGGAGCCGGCGATCCTGGAACGGGCCCGGGCGGTGGCCGGCGAGCGGGGGCTGACGAACACCGACTTCGCGGTGGGGGACGTCCACGCGCTGGACTTCCCGGACGACACGTTCTGCGTGGTCCACGCCCATCAGGTGCTCCAGCACGTGGGCGATCCGGTGGGGGCGCTGCGCGAGATGCGGCGGGTGACCAGGCCGGGCGGGTTCGTCGCCGTCCGGGACTCGGACTACGCGGCGATGACCTGGTACCCGCCGTCACCGGGCATGGACGACTGGCTGGACCTCTACCGGCGGGTGGCCCGGGCCAACGGGGGCGAGCCGGACGCCGGGCGGCGGCTGAAGTCCTGGGCGCTCGCCGCGGGCTTCACGGACGTCACCGCGACCTCGGCCACCTGGACCTTCTCGACCGCCGGGGAGCGGGCCTGGTGGAGCGGCCTGTGGGCGGACCGCACGGTGGCGTCGGCCTATGCCGAGCAGGCGGTCGACGGCGGCCACGCCACTCGGCGGCGACTGCGGGAAGTGGCCGGGGCGTGGCGGGAGTGGGGCGAGCGGGACGACGGCTGGTTCAGTGTGCTGCACGGGGAAATCCTCTGCCGCAAGGAAGTCTGAATCGCGATTTCCGGGCAATCAGGATGTCAGGAGGTTGACATTATGGTTCCCATTCTTCTGGTCCTGCTGCTGGCGCTGATCCTTTTCGGTGCCGGATTCGCAGTAAAGGTTCTCTGGTGGATCGCCCTGGCGGTCCTGATCGTGTGGCTCCTGGGATTCTTCATGCGCAGCACGTCGGCGGGTGGGGGCAGGGGCCGCTGGTACCGGTGGTGAGGTGACGGGAAATCCCCGGGACCCGGTCCCGGGGACCAGCCCCGGAGATCATTCCCGATCGTTCCCGAAAATCGTTTCCGAAAATATTCCCCGGGGCTGATTCCCGGTCGTTCCCGGAATCAGCTCCGGGAACAACCGGGAATTCAGTCCCGGGGAAGCAGCGGTCCGAGCGGCCCGAGGTCCAGGTTCAGGTCCTCGGGCCGCAGTCCGTAGCGGTCCCGCAGTTCCGCCATGCGGTCCTCGAGCAGCATGAGGGTGAGCCCGACCCGCTCCTCCTGCTCCTCGCTCAGGTCCCCCTCGTCGAACCGGCGCAGCGCCTGCCGCTCCATGAGTTGGCGCAGCAGTTCCACGACGGTGAGCACCAGCTTGATCAGATCGCGTTCGACCGTGTCCGGCTCCAGGTCCAGGCTCCTGTGCCGGCTGCCGTGCGGTGCGACGGGCCGCTCGTCCGGGCCGGCCGTCACCGCGACTCCTCGAAGGGCGAGGGGACCCGCGCGTTCACGGAGCTGATGAGCGCGTTGAGGTCGATACGGACCAGGTCGACGTCCGCGATGCGCAGCGTGATGTCCCCCTTGATGACGACCCCGCCGGCCAGGAGCCGGTCGAGCAGGTCCACCAGGGCTATTTCGCGGCGTTCGACGACGGTCACGGCCCCTCCTCCTCGGCGATTTCCTCACCGGCGAACGAATAGGCCGCCCAGGGACCGGTGAGTTCGACACGTATTCCGGGCGCGCTGTCCTTCGTGCGGTCCACCTTTTCCACGAATTCCTCGGATTTCACACGGGGCACGAGATAGGCGGCATTGAGCACATTGCGCCCGGAGGCGCCGGAGAGCGTGGGATTCTGCGGTGCGTGCAGCCGGGAGGCCTCGGCGGCCTCGGAAAGGGTCTCGTGCAGCCGGGTCGCGAACGTCTCGGCCCGCTGCCACAGGTCGTCCTGCGATTTCGTCTGCATCCGGCGCTGTCGCAGGTAGTCCCGGCCGGACGCCGGTTTCGGCGCGGGCGCGGCGGGGGTCTCCGGCGCCCGGTCCGACTCGACGTAGACCTTGACGCCCCACTCGACCCGGCCCTCCAGCCGGTCCAGGGTGCGCAGGAAGCTTTCCTCGCGCGCCTCCATCATGGTCCGTACGCCGCTGTCGTCGCGGAACACGGTGCCGAGCCGCAGCGGCAGCGGGGTCGTGACGGTGGTGAGCGCGTCGATCACTCCCTGGTGGGCGCGGGCGACCGCGGTCAGCCAGTCGAGGTCCTCCAGATGTGCGCGCAGCGGCTCCTCCGCGAAGTCCGCCTCGGGCACGTGGCTGACGACGGCCACCAGGCCGTGGTGGGGCAGCAGCCGGGGCGGATCACCTCCGACTCCGGTCAGCTGTGCCTGGAGCGGTGTGCCGTAGGGGCGGCAGACCGCGTAGACGTACCGCAGTCCGGTCACGGGCTCTCCTCCTGCGCGCGACGGGGCTCCAGGCCCAGTTCCTCCAGCCGGGCCAGCCGCTCACGCAGCTCCGCGTTCTCCCTGGCCAGTTCGTCGCGCCGGGCGCGCGAGGACAGCGCCGGGTCGGACTCCCACCAGTCGATCCCCATCTCCTTCGCCTTGTCGACGGAAGCGACGACGAGCCTCAGCTTGATGGTGAGGAGCTCGATGTCCAGCAGGTTGATGCGGATGTCACCCGCTATCACGACACCCTTGTCGAGCACCCTTTCCAGGATGTCGGCGAGATTGGCGCCGCTGCCCTGGCCGTACGGCTCGGGCAGCCGGCTGGGGGTCGTCATCGGCGGCTCCGGCTCTCGGGCTGCTCGTCCTCGGCCCCGGCCTCATCCTCGTCCTCGTACTCGTCCTCCGGGTACTCGTCCTCCTCGTAGGCGTCCTCGGACTCCTCGGCCTCCTCGCCCTCGGGCTCCTCCTCGCCCTCGGGCTCGGGCTCCTCCTCGGCCTCCGGCTCGTACTCCTCCTCGGGCTCCGTGCCGGCTTCGTCCTCGTACTCGTCCTCGGCTTCCTCGTCGTACTCGTCCGAAGGGGCCTCGCTCTCCTCCTCGGTCCCCTCCTCGGAGGTGCCCTCCTGCTCCTCCTCGGCGAGGGCGTCCTCGTGGCTGCGCACGACCTCTCCGTCACGGATCTCGCCCCGCCAGCTGTCCTCGGCCTCGCCCTTGAGGGTGATGAAGCGGGCGAAGTTCTTCAGGTCGAGCCGGGCACGGCGGCCCTGGGCGCGCCAGATGTTGCCGGTCTTCTCGAAGAGGCCCGAGGGGTAGTACTCGATGACCAGCAGGACCCGGGTGAGGTTGTCGGCGAGGCGGTGGAAGGAGACGACGCCCCGCGTCGTGCCCTTGGCGCCCTCCGAGGACCAGGCGATGCGGTCGTCGGGGACCTGCTCGGTGGTCTTCGCCTTCCAGCTGCGGTTGGACCACCAGATCTTCGCCTGCCAGTCCGACGTGGTGTCGTCGGCCTTGCCGGCGCTCTTGACGCCCTTGGCGAAGGTGCTGAAGTCCTGGTACTGCGTCCACTGGTCGTAGGCCGTGCGCAGCGGGACCCCGACGTCGATGTGCTCCATGATGACGGTGGGCTTGTTGCCCGAGGAGCGCTTGCGCTTGCCCTTGCCGCCGACCAGTCCCTTGAACTTGCCCATCACGCTGTCCTTGGCCCGCGAGGCGCCGAGCTCGACGGCGGTGCGCAGGGGGCTCTTGCCCTCGGCGATCTTGCGGCCGCCCTCGAGGGCGAGCTTGGCGAAGCCCGGGCTCTTGCCCTCTGCGATGTCGTTGAGCTTGTTCGTGGTCTCACCGAGCTTGTGGCCGAGGCCGGTCAGCATCCGGGTGGCCTGGGCCGCGAGGTAGTCCTGCAGCTCTGCCTTGAGCCGGTCGGCGGCCTCGCTGTGGGCCACGTCGGCGAGCGGATTCTTCACCGCCCCGCTCACGCCTTCACGCGCGGCGGAGCCGGCCCGTCCGAGGGTTTCGGTCATCGTTCACCGCCTCCCTTCGTGGTGCGGGAGCGGGCCCCGCGAACCGCGGCGGCGGTCTTCTTGGCGGCCGTCTTCTTCGCGGGAGCCGTCCTCTTCGCCGCCGCCTTCTTCGCGGGGGCGGCCTTCTTGCCCGGCGCCTTCTTGCCCGGCGACTTCCCGGCCGACCGCTCGGAGGCCGGCTCGTCCTCGTCCGGCGGCTCCCGATCCTCCGCCTCCGCGTCCTCGCCGTGTTCCTCGCCGGCGTCGTCCTTCGGACCGCCGCCCGCCAGCCGCTCCCGCATGTCGGCGGTACGGCCGTGCAGCCGGTCGGCGAGGGAGTCGAGCTGCCGCTCGACCAGCGCGCCGGAGGCGGCCTTGCCGACGCCGCGCATGTCACCGCGCAGCTGGTCGCCGAGTTCCTTGAACTGCGGGTTGTTCCGCAGCTGCTGCGACACCAGGTCCGCGACCATGCGCGGGCTGAGGTTCAGCTTCTTGCCCGCCACCATGCCTCCGACGGCGAGCGCCATCTTCAGCTTCTTGGTCCGTCCGAGGAGGTATCCGGCCCCGATCGCGAGGCCCAGTCCCGTTCGATTCACTGTCCTGCCGTCCCATCCCCTGCACCCGCGCCTGTGCGCGTTGCGGTCTCCAGCCGGTCGAGGAGTTCGTCCTCCTGCAGGTCGAACTCCTCCTCGCTGATCTCTCCGGCTTCCAGCTGCTCCTCCAGCCGGGCCAGTTCGGCGCGTATCGTGGCGGGGTCGTAGTAGATGCGTTCCGCTTCCTGCAACACCTGCCTGATGGCCCAGCCGCCGCCGCGTACCGGAGCGAACGGCAGCAGCAGCACCTCCGAGATCAGGCCCATGTCGTCACCCCGCTCCGGTGTCCGCTCCACCGGCCGCGGTGCCCGCCGGCTCGGCCGGGCCGGGCTCGACGAAGCTGTAGGGCGGCAGCGGGCCGTTCAGACGCACCTCCAGGTGGGGCATGTCCTTGCGGACCCGCTCCACCGCGGCCAGGAAGTCCTCCGCCGTCTCCCGCTTCACCAGGTAGGAGACGTTGGCGAGCCAGCCCGTGGACTCGGGGCCCACGCTCACCGCGTCGGCCGCCCCCTCCAGCGCGTGCTCCAGTGCGGTGCCGTCCTCGGACTCCTTGGCCTTGACCGCCTCGGCCACCATCTCGCCGAGCCGGATCTTGTCCTCGTAACTGCCGCCGCCAGACTGCCGGTTGGCCTCCGCGAGAGCACGGATCTCCGGGTTTCCGGCCATCACGTGGTGCAGTACGGCTTCTTCCACGTGGTTGGCCTTGACGTTGTACTCGACCCGGTCGTCCAGGGCGTGCAGCCGCTCCAGGTAGTGCGCGGCGCGCTCGGCGAGCACACCGGTGACGGATTCGTCGTCCGGGGCGACGCTCCCGAAGCGCATGGGCAGCACGCACCCGGCCGCACCGATCTCGCTGAGCACGTTCTGGTGGGCGAGCAGCTCCCTGCGCTTGGGCCGCAGCCCTTCGGGCGCGTCGCTGACGACGGCCGCCAGCTCGCCCTCCCGCAGGATGCGCACCGGGTTCGGCGGGTCACCGACGCCGCCCATGCCCTCGGGCAGTGACGGGTGCGACGCCGCCGTGATGCCGTAGACGTAGGTGCTCACTCCTGCTCCTCCTTCCGGCGGGCGGCCGTGCTCCTGCGGGCCCGCGGACGCGACTCGGTCTCACGCTCGGATCCACCCTCACGCGCCTGCTTGAAGGCGTCGGAGATGGTCTCGGCGGCGCCGGACAGCGCCCCCTTGGACTTGCCGCGGGCGCCGGACTCGGTGACCTCGCCCACGATCTCGGGCAGGCCCGGGCTCTTGCGGGGCCCGGCCTCCAGGTCGAGGCGGTTGCACGCCTCGGCGAAGCGGAGATAGGTGTCGACGCTGGCGACGACGACACGTACGTCGATCTTGAGAATTTCGATGCCGACCAGGGACACGCGCACGAAGGCGTCGATGACGAGCCCCCTGTCCAGAACGAGCTCGAGCACGTCGTAGAGGCCGCTGCTGCCGCCTCCACCGCCGGTCTGCTGTGCCGGTACGACTGTCATTCCGACTGTCCCTCCTTGTTTCTGTGGGTGTGAGTCCGGCCGGGCGGCCTAGCGGCCGCCGGACCTGCGCGCGTCGGCCCGCCCGCGCTCGTAGCGGCGGACCCGCCGGTACCCGATGAGCTGGCCGTCGGGATCCAGCTCGACCTGGTAACTCGCCATCAGGCTCATCGTGTCGGGCACCCGCTCGAGTTCGAGGACCTCGACCTCCAGCGCCCAGCCCTCCTCCGTCTGCTCGAAGGACGACACGGATTCGGCTTCCATCCCGGTGAGCTCCGCGAGCTGGCCGCGCGCCTGACGCAGCACCTCCATCGGGCTCGGCCGTTTGGTGCTTCTGCTGTTGTTCGCCGAGTTGCGGGATTCCTGTGATTCCTGGTTTTCCTGTGAACCTTGTGACTCTTCGGTGTTCTTCGTGTTCGTCATGGCCACCTCCTCCTCCGTGTGGCCGCAAGCGTGTTCGCCAAACCTCCATGCCCCCAGCCGATCTCCACGGCCCGGCATCGTGCCCGGTGGGAGGGGCGCCGACGCCGCTCAGTCCCGCAGGGCGGCCAGTCGGCGGCGGGCGGGCCCCAGTGCCCGTCCCCGGCGCGGCAGGTCCGACCACGGATCGGTGCGCACCTGCTCGACGGCGTCGGCGACGGTCCAGCGGCGGGCGTGCAGCTCCGGATCGTCCAGCTGGTCCCAGGAGACGGGCATGGCGACGGGCGCGCCGGGCAGGGCGCGGACCGTGTAGGGCGCGACGGCGGTCTGCGCGTAGGCGTTGCGCTGCACGTCGAGGTAGAGCCGGTCGCCGCGGTCCTTCTTGCGGGCGGCGGTGGTGAGCCGGTCGGGGTGGGCGGCGGCGAGGGTGTCGGCGACCTCGCGGGCGAAGGCGCGCACGTCGTCGAAGTCGTCGTTGCCGGTCAGCGGCACGATGACGTGCAGGCCCCGGGAGCCGGTGGTCATCAGCGCCGAGGGCAGGTCCAGCTCGTCCAGCAACTCCCCCAGCAGCCGCGCGGCCTCCCGCACCGTCTCGAAGTCGTCGCCCGACGGGTCGAGGTCGAAGACCAGCCGGTCCGGCCGGGTGATCCGGTCGGTCCGGGACAGCCAGCGGTGCAGGGTGATGCTCGCCTGGTCGACGAGGTAGAGGAGGGTGGCGATGTCGTCGCACACGGTGTGCGTGACGGTGCCGCCCTCCTTGGCGACCTCGGCGCGGGTGATCCACTCCGGGTAGCCGTCCGGGGTGTTCTTCTGCATGAACGTCGGGCCGTCGACGCCGTCCGGGCGCCGGTCCAGCATCAGCGGGCGGCCCCGCAGGTGCGGCAGCATGAACGGGGCGACGGCCCGGTGGTAGTCGACGAGGTCGCCCTTGGTGTACTCCTCGGCGTCCCCGCCGCCGGGGAAGAGCACCTTCCCCGGCCGGTGGACCTCCACCGTGCGGCGGCCGGCCCGTACGGTGCGCGCACCGTCGTCGCTCACGACACGATCGCCTCCCCCACCAGCAGCCGGCCGGCCGCCGCGATCGACTCGGCGTCGATGCCGGCGGCGTGCAGCTGCTCCTCGGGGGAGGCCGAGCCCGGCATGTCGCGCACGGCCAGCCGCACCAGGCGCGGCACGGGGCTCCCGTCGGCGAAGGCCTCGGCGACCGCGTCCCCCAGGCCGCCCTCCGGGTGGTGGTCCTCCACCGTCATCAGGCAACCGGTCTCCTCGGCGGCCGTGCGCAGCGTCTCCCGGTCGACCGGCTTCACCGAGTACAGGTCGATCACCCGTACCGCGATGCCCTCCCCCTCCAGGGCCTCCGCGGCGGCCAGCGCCTCGGGCACGGTGACGCCCGCCGCGACGAGGGTGAGCCGGTCGCGGTCGGAGGAGCGCAGCACCTTGCTGCCGCCGACGGGGAACTCCTCGTCGGGGCCGTAGATCACCGGGCTCGCACCGCGCGAGGTGCGCAGGTAGCGGATGCCGTCCAGGCCGGCCATCGTGGCGACCAGCCGCGCGGTCTGGTTGGCGTCGCACGGGTACAGGACGGTCGAACCGTGCACCGCCCGCATCATCGCCAGGTCCTCCAGGCCCATCTGGCTGGGGCCGTCCTGGCCGATGGCGACGCCCGCGTGCGAGCCGACGAGGTTGATCCCGGAACCGCTGATCGACGCCATGCGGATGAAGTCGTGGGCGCGGGTGAGGAAGGCCGCGAAGGTGGCGGCGTACGGCACCCGGCCGCGGGTCGCCATGCCGACCGCCGCGGCGACCATCTGCTGCTCGGCGATGTAGCACTCGAAGTAGCGCTCGGGATGTTCCTTGGCGAACGCCTCCGCGCGGGTGGAGTCGCCGACCTCCCCGTCGAGGGCGACGACGTCACCGCGCGCGGTGCCGAGGGCGGTCAGCGCCTCGCCGAAGGCGTTCCGGGTGGCCACTTCCTCGCCCTTGTCCCAGCGGGGCAGGTCGGGCCGGCCGGTGTGCCCGGCGGGCGGCGCCCCGTCGGCGGGCGGCCGCTCCACCTGGATGCGCAGGTCGCGGGGGCCGCCGAGTTCCGCGATGGCCTCCTCGACCTCGGGCAGCGGTTTGCCGTGCAGGCCCTCGCGGTCCTGGACCGCCTCGACGCCCTTGCCCTTGAGGGTGCGGGCGAGGACCGCGGTGGGCTGGCCCTTGGTGGACAGGGCCTCGCCGTAGGCGCGGTCGACGGCGTCCACGTCGTGGCCGTCCACTTCGACGGTGTGCCAGCCGAAGGCCTGGAAGCGGCGGGCGTAGGCGTCCAGGTCGTGGCCGTGCCGGGTGGGGCCGCGCTGCCCGAGCCGGTTGACGTCCACGATCAGCGTGAGGTTGTCCAGGTTCTCGTACGCGGCGTGCTCGGCGGCCTCCCAGATGGAACCCTCGGCCAGTTCGCTGTCACCGCACAGCACCCACACCCGGTGGCCGGTGCGGGCCGACCGCTTCCCGGCCAGCGCGATGCCGACGCCGACGGGGAGGCCCTGGCCCAGGGAGCCGGTGGCCGTCTCGACCCAGGGCAGCCGGCGGGGCGTGGGGTGCCCTTCGAGGCGGCTGCCGTTCTTGCGGAAGGTGAGCAGTTCCTCGTCGTCGATGGCGCCGGCCGCCTTGTAGGTGGCGTACATCAGGGGCGAGGCGTGGCCCTTGGAGAGGACGAAGCGGTCGTTGCCCGGGTGGTCGGGGTGCTCGAAGTCGTAGCGGAAGTGGCGGGCGAACAGCACGGCCATCAGGTCCGCCGCGGACATCGACGACGTGGGGTGCCCGGAGCCCGCGGCGGCCGCGGCGCGGACACTGTCCACCCGCAGCTGCTGCCCGAGCTCGACGAGTTCACCGGTGTTCATGAGTCTCCTTCGGTGGGGCGGTCGGTGCGCTTGACGGGGCCGGGCGAGACGTCGGGGCCGGGCGGTGGCTGATCGGGGGGCGGGGTGACGGCGGGCCGCTCCTTCGCGGGCTCACCACCGGGCCGGCTCTTCGCCGGTTCGCCACCGGGCTGGTTCTTCGCCGCTTCGCCGCCAGGCTGGTTCTTCGCCGGCTCGCCGCCAGGCTGGTTCTTCGCGGGCTCACCACCGGGCCGGCTCTTCGCCGGCTCGCCGCCAGGCCGGTGCTTCGCGGGCTCGCCGCCAGGCCGGTTCTTCGCCGACTCACCACCGGACCGGCTCTTCGCCGACTCACCACCGGACCGGCTCTTCGCCGACTCACCACCGGGCCGGTTCCGCACCGGCTCCGAGCCCGGCCGGGCAGCCGCCGGCGGCTGTGCTCCGTCCCCGGACGCCTGCCCCCGCCCCGGCTCGCCCGGCACCCGCGCCAGTTCCGGCGACGCCGTGTCCAGCGGCACCGACCAGGACCGTACGAGCCCCAACTGGACCGCCTGGCGCGGCAGTACGGCGTCGAGGAGCCAGTCGGCGGCCACCCGGATCCGGTTGCCCGGCATCGCCGCGAGGTGGTAGCCGCGGGTGACCGCCCCCGCCGCCGGCCCGGACAGGTTCACGCCGAGCGGGTTGGCGGCGGCCTTGACGCCGCCCAGGTCCACCACGAACCCCATGTCCTTGTGCCGGTAGGCGCGCCGCTCCCCGTCACCGAACGACGCGGCGATGTTGTGCGCGCACACCTTGCCCTGCCGCCAGGCGTGCTGCGCGGTCATCGGGGTGTACGAGCCGGGCTTCTCCAGATCGGGTACCGCGGCGGCGTCCCCGCAGGCGAACACCTCGGGCCGGCCCGGTACCTGCAGATGCGGGTCGACGAGCAGCCGGCCGCGTTCCATGGGCAGTCCGAGGGACTCGGCGAGCGGGTCGGGGCGTACGCCCACGCACCACACCAGGGTGTGGGTGTCGACGAACTCCCCGTCGGTCAGCAGCACCCCGTCGTGCGTGGCCTCCTTCACGGAGGTGCCCATCCGCACGTCCACGCCCCGTTCCCGCAGCACGGTGTCGGCCGTGCGGGAGAGCCGTTCGTCCAGCTCGGGCAGGACCCGGTCGGCGATGTCCAGCAGCATCCAGCGCGGCCGCATCCCGGTCCGCATCGGGTGCCTGGCGACCTGCGCGTCGGTGAACAGCTGCCCGTGCGCGGCGACTTCGGTGCCGGTGTAGCCGGCGCCGACCACGACGAAGGTGCAGCGGGAGGCGCAGGTCTTGGGATCGTCGGTGGCGGCGGCGAGCTCCACCTGCCGGGTCACGTGGTCGCGCAGGTACAGCGCTTCGGGCAGGCCGCGGAAGCCGTGGGCGTGCTCGGCGACACCGGGGATCGGCAGCAGCTTGTTGACGCTGCCGGCCGCGAGGACCAGCCGGTCGTAGTCGAGGGTGCCGCCCTCGCCCTCGGGCCCGGTGTAGTGCACCTGCCGCGCGTCGAGGTCGATGCGGTCGGACTCCCCCAGCACCAGCTTCACGTGCGGCAGCGTGCCGGAGAGGGAGACGGTGACCCGGCGCGGCTCCAGGATGCCGGCGGCGACCTGGGGCAGCAGGGGCAGGTACAGGAAGTAGTCGGTCGGGTTGAGCAGGACGATCTCGGCGCGGCCCCGGGCCAGCCGGGAGAGGGTCCGGGCCGTGCGGTACCCGGCGAAGCCGGCACCGACGATCACAATGCGGGGTCGACTCACGGTTCGCCTCCGGCGCTGTCGCGGACGTCGGGAGACTTCCGCGTCCCCCCGACCGGGGCCGCCAAACGTCCGCCGGTTTCCGCCGGGCCCCCCGGGTACCCGGTCCGGGACCCGAACCGCCCATGTCGCGGAGGCACCCCCCATGCCCGAGTACGGCTATTTCCTCTCGTGCGAGCAGTACGGTCCCGCCGAGCTGATCGAGCAGGCGCGGATGGCCGAGCAGGCCGGGTTCCAGGCCCTGTGGATCTCGGACCACTACCACCCGTGGAACGACGAGCAGGGGCAGAGCCCCTTCGTGTGGTCGGTGCTCGGCGCACTGTCCGAGGCGGTGTCGCTGCCGGTGGGGACGGCGGTGACCTGCCCGACCGTGCGGACGCACCCGGCGGTGGTGGCGCAGGCGGCGGCCACGGCCGCGGTGATGTCACCGGGGGAGTTCCGCCTGGGCGTGGGCACGGGCGAGGCGCTGAACGAGCACATCCTCGGGGACGCCTGGCCGCCCGCGCACGTACGCCTGGAGATGCTGGAGGAGGCCATCCAGGTGATGCGCCGGCTGTTCACCGGCGAGGAGGTCAACCACCACGGCACGCACTACACGGTGGAGAACGCCCGCCTGTACACCGTGCCGGACGAGCCCGTCCCGATCGACATCTCGGGCTTCGGCCCGGCGGCGACCAAGCTGGCGGCCCGGGTCGGCGACGGCTACGTCACGATGATGCCGGACGCCTCGATGGTGGAGCAGTACCGCAAGGGCGGGGGCGGCGGGAAGCCGGTCAGCGGCGGCACCAAGGTCTGTTACGGCACGGACCGCGACGCGTGCGTGCGCACCGTGCACCGGCTGTGGGCGAACGAGCTGCTGCCCGGCGAACTGGGTCAGGTGCTGCCGTCGCCGAAGCACTTCGAGCAGGCGCAGACCCTGGTCACCGAGGACATGGTGCGGGAGAACCGGGTGTGCGGCGACGACGTGGACGAGCACGTCGCCGAGCTCCGGCAGTTCGCCGACGCGGGCTTCGACCGGATCTACGTCAACCAGATCGGCCCCGACCTGCGCGGCTTCTTCGACTTCTACCGCACCAAGGTGCTGCCGCAGCTCCAGCAGGCCGGCTGAGCCGGGGAGGACGGACGACCATGGAACTGCACCGGCCCGGCGTCTCCGTCTACACCGTGCCGGCCGACGCCCCCGAGGCGGACGGCACACTGGCCTGGGACTCCACGACGGTGGTGATCGCCGAGGTGTCGGCGGGCGACGCGACCGGCACCGGCTGGACGTACGGTCCGCCGGTGGTCGGCGACTTCCTGAGCGGGCACCTCGCGCCGCTCGTGGAGGGCATGAGCGCGCTGGACGTCCCGGCCGTGCACGAGGCGATGTGCCGCTCGGTCCGCGACGCCGGCCGGGCGGGCATCGCGGCCTGCGCGATCTCGGCGCTGGACGTCGCGCTGTGGGACCTCAAGGCACGGCTGCTGGAGCTGCCGCTGGTGCGGCTGCTGGGTGCGTGCCGGGAGCGGGTGCCGGTGTACGGCAGCGGCGGCTTCACCACGTACCACGACACGCACATGGCCGCGCAGCTCAACGGGTGGGTGCACGGGCAGCACATCCCGCGCGTGAAGATCAGGATCGGGGAGGGCTGGGGCCGGGAGGTGGTCCGCGACCTGCACCGGGTGCGGGCCGCCCGGCACGTCATCGGCGAGCACGCCGAGCTCTACGTCGACGCGGGCGGGGCGTACACCCGCAAGCAGGCGGTGCGGGTCGGTCACGCCCTCGCCGAGCACGGGGTGGGCTGGTTCGAGGAGCCGGTCTCCTCGGACGACCTGACCGGGCTGCGGCTGGTGCGGGACGCCGTGGTGAGCGACGTGACCGCCGGGGAGTACGGGTTCGACCTGCCGTACTTCGCCCGGATGATCACGGCCGGGGCGGTGGACTGCCTCCAGGTGGACGCGACGCGCTGCGGCGGGCTGACCGAGTTCCTGCGCGCGGCGGCGCTGGCCCAGGCCCACGGTCTGGAGGTTTCGGGGCACTGCGCCCCGCACGTCCACGCGGCGGTGGCGGCCTGCGTTCCGAACCTGCGGCATCTGGAGTGGTTCCACGACCACGTCCGGATCGAGGACATGCTCTTCGACGGCGCCCTGGACCCCACGGGCGGCACGATCAGCCCCACCGGGGGCCTCGGCCACGGTCTGACGCTGCGGACGCAGGACGTCGCGGAGTACAGGGTGGGCTGACCGGCCGGTTCCGGATCCGGCCGGCTCCGCAGGAACCGGGTCGGCCCGTGGGCGGCCGCCTCCCCGGCGAACCGGCCGCGGGCGCCGATGTCCCGGTCACCACGACGGCCTCGCGGTCCCGCGGCAGGAGCGGTGCCGCCGGCTTCCTCCGGCTGGTCAGGCCCGGCGGCGGGATGTGCCGGGGGCGGAGTCCGGCCGCGGCGGTACGACGCCGGCGGTGGGCGGTGCGGACGGCACCGGCGGGACGGGGGCCGACCGGCCGCCGGGCGCGGTGGCCTGCGCGGGGACGGTCCCGGACGCCGTGGGCCGGGCCGCGCCGCGCAGGGCGAGGGCCAGCGCGCCCAGGATCACGGCCGTGATCAGTGCCGCGGCCCAGCCCGGCAGGACCAGGGCGAGCGCGAGACCCACGGCCAGCGACACGGCCGCGCCCGCGTACAGGGCGGCGGCTCCGGCTCCGGCGTACAGGGCGGCCCTGCGGCGCTGTCCCCGCGCCTGTGCGCGCAGTTCGTCGCGCACGGTTTCGCGGACCACCCGCGCCAACTCGTCGACCAGGTGCTTGTCCAGGTGCTCCAGGTGCTCCAAGCGCTGCATGGGCGTCGGGTACCCGTGCCCGGGGTCGCGTAACGCCCGCGGGCACGGGGTGTGGAGATCGTCCACGCCGGTCCCCTTGCCGGGGCGGCCCCAACTAGGCTCGTCCCCATGGAGATTCTGGGTGCCACACTGCGTGTCTGCGTCGACGACATCGAGACCGTCATCCCCTTCTACGAGCGGCTGGCGGGCGGCAGGGCCCTCCGGTTCGAGCGGGGCGGTGTCCAGGTCGCCGCGGTCGGCTGCTTCCTGCTGATGAGCGGTCCCGCGGCCGAACTGGACGTGCTGCGCAGGGTCACGGCGACCCTCGCGGTGAAGGACGTGGAGGAGACCCGGGAGGTGCTCGCGGAGATGGGCGCCGACATCATCGCGGGCCCGCTCCCCACCCCCGTGGGCCGCAACCTCATCGCACGGCACCCGGACGGAGCGGTCTACGAGTACGCGGACCGCCGCTCCTGACGTGCCCGGTCACGGTGCGGGCCGCACCCGGACGCCGTACCGCTCCGGCAGCGGTGCGCCGGTGGCACCGGCCCGCACCCGCCCGACGGCCCCGGGAGGCCCGGGCGTCAGCGGCCCTTCGTCATCTCGCTGGTGATCGCCCAGCGCTGGTGGTCGCGCCAGGCGCCGTCGATGAAGAGCATCTTCGGCGAGAAGCCCTCCAGGCGGAACCCGCAGGCGCGGGCGAGGGCGATGGAGGCGGCGTTGCCGGGCTGTACGTTGATCTCCAGGCGGTGCAGCCGCATCGGGCCGAAGGCGTACCGCACCACGAGGTCCAGGCCCTCGCGCATCAGCCCGCGCCCGGCCGCGTGCGCGAAGGCGCCGTAGCCCAGCGCACCGCACAGGAAGCCGCCCTCGACGATGTTGTTGATGTTGATGAACCCGGCGAGGGCGCCGTCCGCCTCCTTCTCGCAGACCAGGAACCCCGCCTTGGTGGGATCCGCGATCAGCCGCCCCGCGTACGCGGTGTACGCGCCCTGGCTGTCCGGCGGGAACAGCCAGGGGTGGTGGAGGTCCTTGCTCTCCCGGGCGCGGGCGGTGAACTCGGCGCCGTCCGCGTGGGTGAAGTGACGGATCCCCACGCGGCGGCCTTCGGCGAGGTAGCGGGAAGCGGTGTGCGGCACCCCGCCACCCTACGACGGGCCCGCGCGCGACGCGGGCCGGTCAGCTCAGCGCCGGTTCGTCCAGGATCAGCGCGCCCGCGTCGGCGTCGAGTTCGGCCGTGACGCCGAAGGGGACGGTGAGCGCGTCGGCGCAGTGCCCGAACCCGAACTGCTCGGCCACCGGCACCCCGAGGCCGCCGAGCCGGTCGGCGAGCAGCGCCCGCACCCCGTCGTACGGCTCGCACCGCGCCCAGGAGCCGAGCAGCAGCCCGGCGACCCCGTCCAGCCAGCCGGCTCTCAGCAGCTGGGTGAGGCAGCGGTCGAGCCGGTAGGTCTCCTCCCCCACGTCCTCCAGGCACAGCAGTCCGCCGCGCGCGGACGGTCGGGCGTGCGGGGTGCCGAGGTCCGCGGCGAGCAGGGAGAGACAGCCGCCGAGGGTGACCCCGCGTGCCCGCCCGGGGACGAGCGCGGTGCCGTCGGAGTGCAGGGTGCGGACCGTCTCGGGGGCGAGGAGGGTCGCCTTGAGGTGGTCCTGCGCCCGCGCGCTCTTCACGAAGTCGATGCCCGCGGCCATCGGTCCGTGCAGGGTGACGAGGCCGAGCCGGACCGCGAACGCCTCGTGCAGCGCGGTGATGTCGCTGAACCCGACGAACACCTTCGGCCCGGCGGCCCGCATCGCCTCCCAGTCGAGCAGGTCGACCACGCGCTGTGCGCCGTAGCCGCCGCGGGCGCAGATCACCGCGTCGACGGCCGGGTCGCACCAGGCGGACTGCAGGTCGGCGGCCCGGTCGGCGTCGCCGCCCGCGAGGTAGCCGAACTCGCCGTGCCGGTCCAGGACGTGGCGGCCCACCACGGGGTCGAGGTCCCAGCCGCGCAGCACGTCGAGCCCGGCCTGGAGCCGCTCCTCGGGCACCGGACCGCTGGGCGCGACCACGGCCACCCGGGCGCCGGGGGCGAGGCGGGCCGGCCGCCGCAGTGCTCCGACCCGGCTCACGTGCTCAGCTCCAGGGTCGGCACGCCGGGTGGTGTCATCCCGAACACCTGGGCGTACAGGGACAGTTCCGCCTCCAGGGCGCGCACCATGGTCTCCGCCCGCCGGAAGCCGTGCCCCTCGCCCTCGAAGGCGAGGTAGGCGTGCGGCACACCCCGGCCGGCCAGCCGGGCCAGGAACCGCTCGCACTGCGCGGGCGGGCAGATCACGTCGTCCAGTCCCTGGAGCATCAGGAACGGCACGGAGAGCCGGTCGGCGTGCGCGGCGGGCGAACGTTCCGCGTACCGCTCGGGCACCTCGGCGCGCGGGCCGATCAGGCTCTCCAGGTACTGGGACTCGAAGTCGTGGGTCTCCCCCGTGCCCCAGCCGGTGAGGTCGAGCACCGGGTAGCTGATGGTGCCGCAGGCGTAGACGTCGGTCGTGGTGAGCGAGGCGGCGGCGGTCCAGCCGCCGGCGCTGCCGCCCCGGACGGCGAGCCGGTCGCGGTCGGCGGTGCCCTCGTCGGCGAGGGCCAGCGCGACGGCGGCGCAGTCCTCGACGTCGACCACGCCCCACTGTCCGCGCAGCCGGTCGCGGTACTCCCGCCCGTATCCGGTGGAGCCGCCGTAGTTGACCTCGGCGACGCCGATGCCGCGCGAGGTGAAGTAGGCGATCTCCAGGTCGAGCACGAGCGGCGCCCGGCCGGTGGGGCCGCCGTGCGCCCAGATCACGTACGGGGGACGCTCGTCCGCGGGGCCGGCGCACCCGGGGTGGTGCGGGGGGTACACCTGGGCGTGGATCTCCCGGCCGTCCGGTCCGGTGAACGTGCGGACCTGCGGCTCGGGGTAGTACGCCGGGTCCACCGCGTCCTCGTGGCGGGCGCCGATCACCCGGGCGTGGCCCGTCCGGGTGTCCAGTTCCACCACCTCGTGGGCGCTGTGCGGTCCGGCGCCGACGGCGACGACCCGTTCGCCCTGTGCCGCGAGGGTGGGCGCGAACTCGCTCCACGGGCCGGCGGCGTCGACGACCTCGCAGGTCTCGGGGTCGAGGACGCCGAGCACGGGGGCGCCCCGGCCGTGCAGGACGGCGATCAGGCCGCTGTCCAGCGGGGCGAACCAGCGCAGCCCCAGCTTCCACAGCGGTCCGCCGAACTCCTCCTCGCGCGGGCAGACCGGCTCCCCGTCCCGGTAGAGGTTCCACCAGCCGGTGCGGTCGCTCGCGTACAGCAGCCGGCCGTCGGGGGTCCAGTCGGCCTGGGCGACGGACTCCTCGGGTCCGCCGGCCACCGTGCGGGCGTCGTGCAGGGTGCCGTCCGGGGAGACGTCGGCGACGAGCAGTTCGGTGCCGTCCCACGGCATGCGCGGGTGGTCCCAGCCGAGCCAGGCGGCGCGCCGTCCGTCCGGCGCGAGGCGCGGCCCGGTGACGAACCGGTGCCGGCCGTCGCTCAGTTCCCGTACGGCGTCCCGGTCACCGGCGGCCGAGCCGTCCAGCGGTACGGCGGCCAGGACGCGGCGCACGTCGCTGGGGCCGTCACCGGTGAACTCCTCCAGGACGCACCACACTTCGCCGCGCTCCGGCAGCAGCACCGGATCGGCCCAGCGCAGCCCCTGCCCGACCGGGGACACGGGGGTGAGCGGGCGGGGCTCGCCACCCGGCTCGTACCGGTAGAGGCGCTGGTCGGCGAAGTTCACGAACACCACGAGCGGGACACCGCCTGGCGCGGTGCCGGCCCAGGGACGGCCGCCGTACTCGATGACCCGGGTCCGCACGTTCCACGGCGCGGGCAGGACCGGCTCCTCGGTGCCGTCGGCGCGCCGGCGCACCAGCGTGCGCCGGCCTGCCTCGGCGGGCCGGGGCTCGGTCCACCACACCTCGTCGCCGACGAAGCCCACGGACTCGGGGCTGCCGTCGTGGGCCGCGGCCGTGGCCGCGTCGATGGGCGAGGGCCACTCGCCGTACGCCAGGGTCCGCACTGTCTCCCCCACTCGCTCAGGCCGTCCGCAGGAACCGGTCGAGGACCCGGACGCCGAAGTGCAGCGCCTCGACCGGGACGCGCTCGTCGACCCCGTGGAAGAGGGCCTGGTAGTCGAAGCCCTCCGGCAGCTTCAACGGCGCGAACCCGTAGCCGGTGATGCCCAGCCGGGAGAACTGCTTGGCGTCCGTGCCGCCGGACATGCAGTACGGCACCACGTGCCCCTCGGGCGCGAACTCCTCGACGGCGGCCCGCATCCGGGCGTACGTCGGGGAGTCCACCGGCGCCTGGAGCGCCACCTCGTGGTGCTCGAACTCCCAGTCGACGTCCGGCCCGGTGAGCCGGTCCATGGTCGCGCGGAACTCGTCCTCGGCACCGGACAGATACCGTCCGTCGACGCGTGCCACGGCCTCCCCCGGGATCACGTTGATCTTGTATCCGGCGTCCAGCATGGTCGGGTTGGCGCTGTTGCGGACGGTGGCCTCGACGAGCCTGCCCGCCGTGCCGAGCTTGTCCAGCAGGGTGTCCACGTCGGACAGGTCCGTCTCGATGCCGTACACGGCGGCGAGTTCGGTGAGCGCGGCCCGCACGGTCGGGGTGAGCCGCAGCGGCCACTCGTGCTCGCCGATGCGGGTGACGGCGGCGGCGAGGCGGGTCACCGCGTTCTCCCGGTTGACCTTGGAGCCGTGCCCGGCCCGGCCGCGCGCGGTGAGCTTCATCCAGGCGGTGCCGCGCTCGCCGGCCGCGATCGGGTACAGCTGCCGCCCGTCGCCGTCGTGGAAGGTGAACGCGCCCGACTCGCTGACGCCCTCGGTGCAGCCCTCGAAGAGGTGGGCGTGCCGGTCGGCGAGGAAGCCGGAACCGTCCTCGGCGCTGGCCTCCTCGTCGGCGGTGAACGCGATGACGATGTCGCGGCGGGGCCGTACGCCCTCGCGGGCCCAGGCCCGCACCACGGCGAGGATCATCGCGTCCATGTTCTTCATGTCGACCGCGCCGCGGCCCCAGACGACCCCGTCGCGGACCTCCCCGGAGAACGGGTGCACGCTCCAGTCGGCGGCCTCCGCCGGGACGACGTCCAGATGGCCGTGGACGAGCAGCGCGTCGGCCGACGGGTCGGTGCCCTCCAGACGGGCGACGACGTTGGCGCGGCCCGGGGTGCGCTCCAGGAGCACCGGCTCGAGTCCCGCCTCGGCGAGCCGCGCGGCGGCGTACTCGGCGGCGGGCCGCTCCCGGCAGTCGCCCCCGCCCCTGTTGGTCGTGTCGATCCGGATCAGGTCGGACGTGAACGTCACGACCTCGTCCAGGGCCCGCTCGTCAGCCATACTGCTCCTCCACCGCGGCCGAGGCGATCGTGGTGACCGCCTTGAAGGTGCGGATCCCGTCGTACATGGTCCCGCTGGTGTACGCCACCTTGCGCTCGCCGGTGCGGGTCACGCCCGGCACGACGGTGGCGGCCATCGCCAGGTGCTCGGCGTCGAACTCCACCGCGACGGTGAACGGCCCGCCGTCGACCGGCTCCCGGCGCACCGCCAGCGTGGCCGCCTCCTTGGCGGCGGCACGGATGTCGGCGGCCGTCCGGGCCGGGGTGCGGCACACGGCCGCGTACCTGGACACGTGGTCCTTGACGGCGACCTTCAGCGCCTCGGGCGCGTAGCCGAGCGCGTCCTCGCAGGCGACGTCGTCGCCGGTCACCAGGATCACCGGCACCCCGTACTCGGCGGCCACGTGCGCGTTGAGCAGTCCCTCGCTGGCCCGCACGTCGTTGACCCAGACCCCGGTGATGGAGTTGGCGAGGAAGGTGTGCGCGAGGACGCCCTCCATGCCGGCACCCGCGTGGTAGCCGATGAACGCGATGCCGTCCACGTCGCCGTGCTGCACGCCCTCGACCATGGACAGGGACTTGTGCCGCCCGGTGAGCATCTCGGCCCGCTCGTCCAGCTGTTCCAGCAGCAGGTTGCGCATGGTCCAGTGGGCCTCGTTGATCAGCACCTCGTCGGCGCCGCCGTCGAAGAAGCCCTGCACGGCGGCGTTGACGTCCGAGGTGAACAGGGACCGGCACCGCTCCCACTGGGGAGTCCCCGGCAGCACGTCGGCCGGCCAGGTGACACCGGTGGCGCCCTCCATGTCGGCGCTGATGAGGATTTTCACGAAACGCTGTCCATTCGTAGGTCGGAGACGCGCGGTCGGATTCCCGGCAGCGGTCCTCGACGGCGTGCGGCGCCGGAGGCGTGGATCTTCATGCCCCGAAACCGTACGCGCTGCCCGGCCACCTCGGCCAGGGCTGTGGACAACCATGGCGGTCCGGACCGCCGAACTCACCTCGTACGGCCCACGACCAGCCCTTTTCCGAGGAACCGCCCCCTGAACCGACACCCCCGGCCGGGCATCCGGATGTCAGCCGGCAGGATCGCCACGGCTCCGGCGTCACGGGTTTCCGTAGTCCTCCACCATGGTGGCGATCAGTTCGAGCAGGGCGTCCGCCCGGTGCCGGTCCTCGCGCTGGGCGCGCAGGGCCTCGTCCGCGGCCCGGAGGCGGGTCAGGGCAGCCGGTTCGCCGTCCATCAGGTCGTCGAGCAGCGGCATGGTGACCAGGTCCAGGCACTCGGTGAGCAGCCGCCGGGTGGCGGCGGACGGCGGGACGGGGTCGGGGGCGGCGAACGCCGTGGTCAGGTACCGGGCCGGGTCGGTCAGGCTCCAGCCGACGACGGTGCCGCCCTGGACCAGGAGCGCCACGTCGGGGGCGATGCCGACGCGGGCGTCCAGCGGCTCGTCGAGGACGTCCAGGTCGCGCAGACAGGCCAGCACGGAATCCCCGGGGGCCCGGCACAGCACCGCGCACATCTCGTGCCGGAAGTCCCGGACCTCGTCCGCACGGAGCCCACCCGGACGCACCTCGGGCATGGCGGGCACGCGGGTGAGGGTCTCGGCGAACGCGGACACGTACGGCAGCTGGAATTCGGCCGCCACCAGTTTCCGGTCGTCCGGGTCGAACCGGAGGACGTCGGGCGCGTCCCACAGCCAGTCCTGGCTGCCGAAGGTGCGCGCGAGGAACCGCTCGCGCCCCTTCACGTCCGCGTACGGCGCGACGTTCACGGAGCCACCTCTGAAGCGGGGGGTGATGTGCAGCGGATCGTCCGTCACCGTCGCGCGCCAACCGCCGTCGAACGTCAGTTTCATGGTGTGTGCTGTCCGTATCTGCTTCGCCGTGCCCTGGATGGGAATCCCAGGGGTTTCCGGCCAATGGTCGTCATGGTCGCGCGTAGTCCTCCGCCAGGTCGCCGACGAGCGCGAGCAGGGCGTCGACACGGCGCCGGTCCTCGCGCTGGGCGCGCAGCCTGTGGTCCAGTTCCCGCAGGTCGGACACCGCGGCCGGGTCACGGCGCCGCACCGCGTCCAGCCACGGCGTGGTGGCGAGGTCCATGCAGGCCGTGAACAGGAGCCGGGTGGCCGGGGCCGGTGGAGCCGGGTCGGGAGCGGTGAACCCGGTGGTGACGTACCGGGCCGGGTCGGTCAGGCTCCAGCCGACGACGGTGCCGCCCTGGACCAGGAGCGCCACGTCGGGGGCGACGCCGACGCGGGCGTCCAGCGGCTCGTCGAGGACGTCCAGGTCGCGCAGACAGGTCAGCACGGCGTCTTCGGGGGCGCGGCAGAGCTCCGTGGTCATCGGCAGGCGGAAATCCCGGACCTCGTCGGCGCGCAGCCCCCCGGGACGGACGGGGGGTGCGGCGGGAACGCGGGCGCAGTCCTCGGGGACGGCCGCTTCGTGGGGCAGGCGGAACGCAGCGCCGGCCAACTCCCGGTCGGCCGGGCCGAACCGGAGCTCGTCCGGGTCGTCCCACAGCCATTCCCGGCTGCCGAACGTGTCGGCAAGGAACTGCTGCCACTCCCCCACGTCGGCGTACTCCGCGACACGCACCCGCTGGTCCCGGAAGTCGAAGCGCGGCAGGACGCGAAGGGCACCGCCCGTCACCGTCGCGCTCCGGTCGCCGTCGAACGTCACTCTCATGGCCACCGATGCCTCAGGGACCACCGGCGTCCTGACGGGCCTCTCATGTCCGCAGTTCACGGAGCGCCCCCTCCTGGACTTCGGGCGGACACAGCAGCACGGCCTGAAAAGTCGTCTTCTCCTGCCCCGGAAGCTCGGCTTTCCCCGCCCAGAACTTCGTTGCGTCGTTCAGGGAACGGAAAAGGATTTCACGTTCCCCGGGGCTCTCGGAGAGCACGGCGTTGCAACGGTCACCGCCCCCGGTCGGTTCCGGAGCGACGGAACACGTCCCAGGCCGCGCACACAGCGGTCCGGAGGACGGCATCGCCGAGATCCCCGGGTTCTGCGAGTTCGGGATCGACTGAGTCACCCTCGAGGATCGTGAGCAACTGATCGAAGAGGTCGCCGAGTGCTCCCTGGATCCGTTCCCCGTTCGCCGGGGACGCACGACGGGCCTCCCACCAGCCCTGAGCGAAGTCCGATGCGTCGCAGGTCCCGTCGGTGAACGCTTCCAACAACGCCAGTCGCCGTGCCGCCGCGGTGGTCGGGGCGACGTCGCCGGGGCGGGACCAGGCCCTGCGGCTGGACGGGTGGGCGACCGCCACGGCCGACGAGGAAGGGTGACGTTCCCGGAGGGCGCGCGCATAACGTCAGACCAGGCGGCCACCGGTTCGATCGGCTCCGTCCGCCTTTCTTCAGGCATCATCCTTCCAACAGATCGCTGACGTATTCGCGGAGCTGAGGGGTGAGTTCGGTGAGGGAAATCTCTTGCAGCGGGGAAACGCAGTCAGGGCCGACATGGCCGGTAGACATGAGCTCGAGGATGGCGTGCAACTCGGCCTCCAGGGCGTCGTCCTCCTCCTCGCCGGCGGCAGCCGCCGCCAGCAATGCCGCCAGGGCCGACGCTTGAGCAGATGTGTACGCACCCACGTGATCGGTCACTTCGTCAGCCGCACGCTCCCGTACTTGCGCATCGACGGACAAGACCATTCGCGCAGTGCTGATGAATTCTTGGGACTTCAATTCGAAATACCCGTTCGCCACTGGTACGGAAAGCGCGGCGGCCGCCTTCTCGCAGGCGTCGGCGCCCGTGAACCACTTGGGCGGCTGCGTGCTCACCGCCTTGCGCAGCGCCTCGGCCGCCTTGCC